>DATEKX010000408.1:0-5268 GCA_035277165.1 Blastocatellia bacterium
TGAATGCCGTCGCTTATCTGTTTTCGCGCGCGTTTGAATTCGCGGTCGCGCACGGGGTCGCTCGTAACGACTCCGCCGTTCAGGGCTTGCGTGATTACGTTGAGATTAATCCCACAGGATTTGCAGAACTTTGCCCCTTCATTCGCTTGGGTCGAGCAGCTAGGACAAAACATCTATATTAATCTCCCATTAGTTTGGTGTCGCAGCAATGAAAACCGACAGCCGTCGCAGGGCCTCGGTTCGGAAGCTGATTTCCGTTAGAGCCTACTGGGGTGGGGGCAACGGCTGCAGTATAACATGAAAGGTTGACTGTCTCTATACTCAATCGCTACACTCGATTTGCCCCCCATTTCTCTGTGGTTTTGGAGGTCTCTTTGCTGTTTAAGAAGTTTCTGGCGCTTGCTTGCGCTTCATTGTTTTTGTTTTGCCCTCACGCTCTAGCTCGCGCTTCACGGTCGGCCTTCAATCAGTCCGCTGGCCCAAAGCAGGTTTCGCCGTTCGTGCTGCCGATAGCAAAGCGCGATTCGCTTCTCAACGGTTTGCAATTAATAACGATGCAACAGCAGGGCACAGGCACAGTCACTGCTCGATTGCGCGTCAACAGCGGAGCCTTGTTCGACCTTGCGGGCAAAGGCGGACTGGCTAGCCTGACGGCAGAGATGGTGCTCAAGGGAGGAGCCGGGCTGAACGCCAAGAATGTTTCCGAAACTGCCGAACAACTTGGCCTGACTCTCGCGGTTTCCGCCGGATGGGACACGACTGACTTTTCAATCAGCGGCCCTGCCGAATCGCTCGATTCGATCTTCGACCTGTTTAACCGCCTGATCATAAATCCTTCGTTCGATCAAAAAGAGTTCGACGCGCTCAAGGCGCAGCACATCGCGACAGCAAAGGCGCAACAGTTGGATGATGTAGAGATCATCAGGAGGAAAGGAATCGAAGCCGTATTCGGCAGTCATCCATTAGGCAGGCCCGCGCTCGGCACAGCCGAATCCATCACTCAGATAGGGCGCGCAGACCTGACCTATTTTCACAAACGTTTCTACATTGCCAACAACGCAGCGTTGATGGTGACGGGCGATGCTTCAGCAGAGCAGGTGACGCAGTCGGCTCGGTCAAAGCTGGGGTCGTGGAAAAAAGGTGAAGTAGTGCCTGCCACTTTTCGCCCGCCCGAGGCGCAAAGTGTGCCTCGACTCTTCATCATTGATCGCCCGGATGCAACGACTGCGCGCGCAGCGCTTGCGCAGATCGGGCCTTCGAGGCGCGCGGACGATTACTTCGCCGCAGTGATTATGGGCGAAGTGCTCAGTCAGGTTAATGCCAAGCTTGCGTCCGGCAACACAGGGGCGACAATAGAAACAGAGATTGACCCGCTACTGCTGCCCGGCCCGTTGATTATAAAGATCAAAGCAGCAACGGATGATCTGCTCGCGCTGATTCAAGCGAGCCTGGATCAGATGACCCGGTTGCAATCGGCTCAGCCCGCGATTGAGCAAGTCGAAGCCGCAAAGTCGCGGTTGATTTCCGTGATGGGCGAACGGCTCAAGACGACCGACGGGGTGGCGAGTGTTATGCTCGACATCGAGACTTATCGTTTGGGCCGCGATTACCTGATCAATTTCGCCGAGCGAGTTAATGCTGTTACGCCGAGCGATGTGCAGCGCGCCGCGCAAAATTATTTGAAGCCGCAGGCTGCGGTCACAGTGATCGCGGGGCCTGCCGCAAAGCTCGAACCAATGATGAAGAAGCTTGGGGCGGTTACGGTTCTCAGGTAGCGAGACTGTGCGCGTCTCATCTTCGATGGAATCACAAATAGACAATCTGAATCAGGAAAGCAAATCCATTCGCGTGCGCTCAATGTTTGCGGAGATCGCGCCGCGTTACGATTTTCTCAATCACGCGCTTTCGCTCAACATCGACAAGCGGTGGCGGCGGTTCGCAATCAAAAAGATTGCAGACCGTTTGAATCACCCCGATGCTATAGCGCTCGATCTCTGCTGCGGCACGGGCGATCTTTCATTGATGCTTGGCGAGGTCGCAGAGACATGCGGAGTCGATTTCTGCCACCCTATGCTTGAGATCAGCCTACGAAAGACGCGCGCGTCCGGTCGAAACATTTCGATAATCGAAGGCGATGCGCTCAGCACACCTTTTGCCGGTGAGTCGTTCGACGCGGTGACGATGGCGTTCGGGTTGAGGAACCTTGAATCGGTCGAAGGCGGGCTTCGCGAAATTCATCGCTTGCTCAAGCCCGGCGGGCGAGGCGCTGTGCTTGAGTTTTCTCACCCACAGTTGCCTGTGCTCAGAAATCTGTTTCGCTTTTATTTTACGCGGCTGCTTCCGCGCATAGGCAACTGGATATCCGGTTCGCAGTGCGCGTATCAGTATCTGCCGGATTCGGTTAAGGAATTTCCAGATCAGGAAACGCTGCTCGGTATGATGCGAACGGTTGGTTTTTCAAGCGCCAGATATTACAATTTATTTGGAGGAGTGGCCGCATTACATCTTGGAGATAAGCCATAGGCAGTATTAATGCCGGTATTAAACGACTGGAAGCGTTGAACGTTTTCAAGTGGAAAAATTACAATGGATAATGATGCAATTAAATTCTTTCTGAACAGGTTCGGGCTGACCACGGGCCAGATTGACGAGTTGCTGGGGATTGCGCTCGCGCGCGGCGGAGACTACGCCGATCTCTATTTTGAATACAGGGTAGGGAACGGCGTAAACATCGAAGAGCAGATAATCAAATCTGCCGCGAAATCCGTGATACAGGGCGTCGGCGTGCGCGTAATCATAGGCGACAAAACCGGCTATGCTTACACGGACGAAATAGCGTATGCGGCGATCCGTCGCGCGGCAGAGACTGCAAGCCACATCGCGCGCAGCGGCGGCACTACTCAACCTGTCGGCGTCAACGCCACGCCGAACGCGCAGAATCTCTATCCGGTGGAAACGCCCGTTTCCTCAGTCGAACTTGCCAGAAAGATTGAACTGCTCAGGAAGGCCGACAGGGTGGCGCGCAGCTTTGATCGCCGCATACGCGAAGTGCAATCTACGATTGCCGATGAAATGAAATATGTGATGATTGCGACTTCGGATGGCCGCCTGGTCGGTGACACGCAACCGCTGGCGCGATTCGCTCTCTCCTGCATAGCCGACGATGACGGCAATCTGCAAGTGGGGCGTTCCGGCGGCGGCGGTCGAGTCGGCATCGATTTCTTTGACGAGACACTCACGCCAGAATACTTCGGCAACGATGCGGCGCGGCAGGCGATCATTCAACTCGAAGCAGTGCCCGCGCCCGCAGGAAAGATGGAAGTTGTGCTTGGCCCCGGCTGGCCCGGCATCATGCTTCATGAAGCGGTCGGGCACGGGCTTGAATCGGATTTCAATCGCAAGCAGTCATCCGCCTTTTCCGGCTTGATCGGGCAGCGCGTTGCGTCAGAGTTATGCACTGTCGTTGACGACGGAACCATTCCCGGCAGACGCGGGTCGCTCAACATAGATGATGAAGGCCAGCCCACGAGCCGCACGATTCTGATCGAGAACGGCATACTGCGCGGCTTCATGAGCGATTATCTGAACTCAGGATTGATGAAGGCTGAACGCACAGGCAACGGACGCCGCCAGAGTTATAAGCACATGCCTCTGCCGCGCATGACGAACACTTTCATGCTTTCGGGCGAATCGAGCAGCGATGAGATCATTCGCTCCGTGAAGCGCGGGCTTTATGCCGTTCAATTCGGCGGCGGGCAGGTTGATATCACGAGCGGCGAGTTCGCATTCTCGGCATCGGAAGCTTACCTGATCGAAGACGGCAAGGTAACGGCTCCGGTCAAAGGGGCGACGCTCAGGGGCACAGGGCCGGAGGCCTTGAAACAGGTGACGGCTGTGGGCAATGATCTTGAACTCGATTCAGGCGTAGGCATGTGCGGCAAGGAAGGCCAGAGCGTGCCGGTCGGCGTTGGAATACCGACGATAAAAATAAGCGAGATGACTGTCGGCGGCACGCAAAGATGAAATTTGACCCAACTAAAGAAGCGGCGATAGAGCTGTCGCAGACGGCAACGAAGCGCGGAGCGAGCGCCGCCGAAGTGATAATCAGAAAGCGCACGGAATTCGCCGTAGGCGTAAGGCTCGGCGAAATCGAAACGCTCAAGCAATCTACGGATCAGGGGCTTGGGCTGAGAGTTTTGATCGAAGGCCGCCAGGCCTCCGTTTCAGGGTCTGACTTTTCGCGCAGCGCAGTGCTCGCGCTTCTCGACGAAGCGATAGAACTCGCGCGCGCCACTTCTCCCGATGAGAGTCTATACCTGCCCGAACCGGCAGAGTTTGCCCGGTCAATCCCAGACCTCGATTTATACGACGAAGCCATCGAAGCGCTTACGACGGAAGAGAAGATCGAGATGGCTGTGAGGGCCGAGCGCGCGGCGCAAGACTACTCGGACTCGATAATCAATTTTGACGGCGGCGGTCTGGACTCGACGAGCGGCACGACCATTCTGGCTAACTCGCTGGGGTTTGCGGGGGAGTATAGCGCCACTTCGCTTTCGCTTGCTGCCGTGCCCGTTGCGACCGACGGCACAAGGATGCAGCGCGATTACTGGTACGATGTTCGACGCAAGCTGCGCAACATGGACAGCCCCGAAGAGATCGGCGTGATGGCTGCCAAACGCACTTTGCGCAAACTCAACGGGAAGCCCGTGCCGACGCAGGATGTGCCTGTGGTTCTCGAACCGAACATGGCGCGCGATCTGGTCGGCGATATTTTTCGCGCAGTCTCTGGCGAATCAATATTTCGCAAATCGAGTTTTCTGGTCGGGCAGTTGGGCGAATCGATAGCCAGCCCGAGCGTAACTGTCGTCGATGACGCAACGATCAAAGGCGAGTTGGGGTCACGGCCTTTCGATGACGAAGGCTTGCCGTCGCGGCGCACGATTGTGATTCGCGACGGGGTGCTTGAAAGCTATCTGCTTAATACTTACACAGGGCGCAAGCTCGGTATGAAATCAACAGCCAATGCGGGGCGCGGACTGGTAGGCGCGCCGACTGTCGAATCGGGCAATCTATACATAAAACCCGGCCCGCATTCACCGGAAGAGATAATCAAATCGGTCGCGAAGGGGTTTTACGTGACTGAGTTGATAGGCTTCGGCGTGAACATAGTGACGGGCGATTATTCGAGGTCTGCCGCCGGGCTATGGATCGAGAATGGCGAACTGACCTTCCCCGTGCAGGGCGTGACGGTGGCGGGCAATTTGAAAG
>DATEKX010000409.1:0-13631 GCA_035277165.1 Blastocatellia bacterium
TTGATGATTCGAGCCAGTGGGTCTTCCAACGCCAATCATTCGATAACAGAAGTCAAATTTTCTGATTCATTGCGAGCATAATTCTTTCGCCCCGGTTGATGATTCAACGAGACAGGAAAACATCAGACCTCTCCGGCACACTTGCGCACAGCAACAGCAAAGCTTATTTTTATTGTTGATGCACATCGAGAAATCATCGCAAACCGTATTCACACCATTGGCCGATGGAACTGGTGTGCTGTTAAACCTTGAAACTCTTTTCTACTACAACCTCAATCGCACAGGGTCGGTACTGTGGCAACAAATCGAAGCGGGCAAGGACTTAACGCTCGATGACCTGCTGCTCTCAACGTGCGAGCAATTCGAGGTGGATGAAACAAGCGCGCGTCAATTCATCAGCGCATTCGTTAAACAGCTCGAACAACTCAATATGATCCGGGTCAGTTAAGCCTGCTTCAAGACATCAGCAAGTAATTCACGCCAACGTGACGGTATTTGTCATCCGTCCTAGTCCGAAATATGTTAACCCATTTGGGTAGGCTGATGTTTTTAATGATTTATTGCGCTTCCAGAAATGGCATAACCATTGCAGACTCTCTAACTGTAGCTTAAAAGGCTGCGCGGCATATGAGGTCAAGGGGGCGACGTTATTTGCCGTCAAGCTGAGAGAAGCGACTGTAAACATATGCCGCAAAAGTCGAGGCTACGGGGGCAGCATCGGCTTTTGTGGCTCGTTTCGTGCTGAAAGATATTCATATCGTCTTCGTTTTCTCTTAACCTGTATGTAACCGCTTCCGCATAAACTTTTGATGGAAAGATTAAAAAGCGGGAGGATTTAAGATGTCAGCTTTGTTAGCAAGTGTAGAAGCATTCAACCTCGGCCAGAAAGTACAAACAAGCTTTGGTCCGGGAATAATATCCGCCATTAGCCGCATAGACTCCATCATCTATGTGACGTTGTCAAAGAAGGCGGATGGTCTCTACCTCTTTCGGCCTGAACAGGTCGAAGCGCTGGGTGGCAAGGACGAAACGACCAGGAATTGAAGCTTTTGCCACGTCGCGGAGGCTCGCCATGGAATATATGACCGTCACAGCCCGGTCCGAAGGTCGGCGCTATATCGCTATCTACCGTAAATGGTTCAACGAGAAGCTGAGCGCCTGGGAGATGGAGATGGTTCCCGGCACTTTGCGCTGGATAGATTAGGAGTGCAAATCGAAGAAAGCATCAATGCTTTCAAGCAGTTGCCGCCTTATCTGCTCGCGCGAACCTTCAATCGTGTGCATAGTAACCTGCCGCGTTTGACCATCTTCCATCAAAATCTGAGCATGTTCAACCGCTGCAATCTCCTCGTCAGCGATCAGCCTCATACCATAGACTAATGTAAGCTTTTCCATATTCTTAGTTTAATGGCTAGTGAATTTGTAGGGAATAGCCTTTGGCAGGAGATTTTTTTATTTTCCTACAGACACAGGTAAACTGTGAAATTAGAAGGATTTAGGAGAAACAGGCAGGATTCTTGCGAACTCTTAATAATTTACTTTAACTTTTTTCTTGCATCTTGTTGGATACTATGATACAAACTGTTCCCGTAAACAAAACCGCTTTAAGTTCCTGCCTTAAAGCGGTACTGTTTCAGCGGTGCGTCGGGATTAGGAACATTCAGCAAGGGGGCTACTGGATGTTCAAGGGGGCTTGTCGATTAGACGACCTGGCGCACCGCATCATCATACTCGTTTAACCCTTCTAAGTCAAGAACTTCTTGCGTCAAAATTGTAATCTCCTTACGGAATTTCACCAATCCGAAGCCATCTGAATCAATATATCCATACCTCTTCTACATAAGAACTCTGGCTCGTCAAAAGGATACAAAGATAATGAGGTTTGAAAATTGAGTTTTACCTGGCAAGATCAAAACCAGTTTGCCGCGCTTCCCTACAAAGACGATCATCAGAAGTTCAGCCTGATCAGCTTCAATCAAACGCCTCTAAACAGCGTTGTATTTCTTGGCGCTCAGATTGACAATGCTTTGAACCCTGTGCTAAAAGCATCTGCGACAAGTAGATTGAAGTTTATCGGCAGCATTTCTTTTCCAAGAGCAGTCACAGCCGTCATAAAATAGTTTCAGCGCGCGCAAGAATTCTCTTAGTGCGTGCCGTGTTTCGGATCACATAATGGCAGACGACATCAAAGACAAACCGGAAAACCAGAGTGATGATAAGCCGGGCGATATCAAACAAACCGACACAGATCAAGTAAAGACATCTCCAGCCGATGAGGCGAGCAAACAAACAGTAGGAGCCGATGTGCCTGATAAAGCTCAACCGCTCCCGCCGGAGGCTGGCTCCGTCTCGCCCGCTGCAGAGGCCGAGGCAAAGACTAAGCCTGATATGCCCGCCGGAGAAAAACTCAAGACCGAAGCTAAAGTCGAGCAGGCGCTGCCCGGTGTTGAGAAGCCGTCAATGACTCCCACGGCAGAAGGCGCATCCGAAAAGGGTGAACCGGCTACTCCGCAAAAGGCAGAATCGGCTCCTCCGAAACCGACGCCAGCGGCAAAGCCTGCGCCTCCGCGAGCGGCGGCTTCTGAAAAGGCCGCTCCCCCGAAAGCGGCTCCTGCAGCCGGTCACAAGCCAGCGGCTCCGGCTAAGAAGGGGCCTGTTATCACGACCGATATTACCGACGACCCGTTAATTGATCAAATACGTAAACGCTTCGGCGACACTATCACCGAAGCTGTGGCGACGCTCGGCCAGCAGATCATACGAGTGAAGAAAGAATCTTACGTCGAGCTTTGCAGATTTCTGCACGATGACAAAGAGTCTTTATTTGACATGTGCACAGACCTGACAGCACTTCACTGGCCTGAGCGCGCGGGCCAGGAATTCGATGTCGTCGTGTTGCTCTATTCGATTCCGAAGAATCGCAAGCTGCGAGTTAAGGTTGGGCTTGCCGACGGCGAAGCTTGTCCAAGCGTTACGCAAATCTGGGTAGGCGCAGACTGGATGGAGCGCGAGGTATACGATATGTTCGGAATCAAGTTCGATGGCCACCCGGACCTCAGGCGCATCCTGCTTCCGCCCGACTGGCCCGGCCATCCGCTTCGCAAAGAATATCCGATTGAGTATCGTGACAACGAGTGGACAGATAAGCACCTCGAATACCGTGAGATTGATCACGATACAAGCTTGATAGATGTGAAATACGCGGAACGCAGGTGACTCTATATATTTCAAATCTCGAATTCGAGATTTGAAACGGCAATAAGACATGCAAAATCAGGAAGTAAGCAAACCACAAGAGACTCTTTTTGACGCCGAAGAGATGGTGCTCAACATGGGGCCGCAGCATCCTTCAACGCACGGCGTGCTGCGCGTCATCTTGAAACTCGACGGCGAAACGGTTAGAGACCTCGATTGCGACATAGGCTACCTGCACCGGGGCGTTGAGAAGATTGCAGAACACGACACATATGCGATGATCACGCCTTACTGGGACAGGCTCGATTACGTCGCCGCAGTGTCGAACGATCTTTGTTACGTCGAGGGCGTAGAGAAATTGCTCCAGGTCGAAGTGCCTAAGCGCGCAGAGTATTTGCGCGTGATTCTCACAGAGCTTCAGCGCATCGCATCGCATCTTCTGTGGCTGGGAACGCACGCCATAGATATCGGCGCAGTGACCGTCTTGCTCTACTGCTTCCGCGAGCGCGAAGAGATACTGAAGATATTTGAAGACTTTATCGGTGCGCGATTGACCGCGCATGCTTTTCGCATCGGCGGGCTGTGGTGGGATGCGTATCCTGAGTTCGTGAAGGACGTGCGCGACTTCTTGAAGATATTGCCAGGCCGCATAGACGAATACGAAACGCTCCTGAACACGAATCGCATCTGGCTGAGTCGCACGGTAGGCATCGGGGTGCTTCCGGCTGAAGAAGCGATAAATCTGAGCCTGACGGGACCGGCCTTGCGCGGCTCCGGCGTTAAATACGACCTGCGCAAGGCGCAGCCTTATTCTGCTTATTCCGATTTCGAGTTCGAAATACCCGTGGGCGAAAACGGCGACACGTATGATCGTTACCTCTGCCGGATGGCCGAGATGAAACAATCTATTTACATCATAGAGCAGGCGCTTGACGGATTACCTGAAGGGCCTGTGATGGCTAAAGTCCCAAAGGTGATCAAACCGCCTGTTGGCGAAGTCTATCACGCGATTGAAGCGCCCAAAGGCGAAATAGGTGTTTACCTTGTGAGCGATGGCACGGGCAAGCCATACCGAATGCGCATTCGTCCGCCATCATATATTAATCTGCAATCGCTCAAACGCATGGCGATTGGGCATCTGGTTGCAGATGTGGTCGCGATTATCGGCACTATTGACATAGTGCTCGGCGAAGTTGATCGGTAATCTACTATCCCTCTAAGACGAAGCTATGCCAAGTATTTTAGTAAAGCTGATGCTGGTTGCGCCCGAATGGGTTCTAAAATATGTAACGGGCGAGTGGAAAAGGGGAATGACCGAACGGCCCAGGAATCCATTCTGGGGAGAGTACATTGTTTGGCCCCTTATTCAAATAATAATCGTGCTCTTCATAATTCTCACGCTCATAGCATATCTGGTCTATCTTGAGCGCAAAGTTTCGGCCTTCATGCAGGCGAGGCTCGGCCCGATGCGCGTCGGCCCGTGGGGATTGCTTCAACCGGCAGCCGACGGTTTGAAGCTGTTGCTTAAAGAAGACATCATCCCGATCAAAGCTGACAAAACGGTCTTCATGCTCGCTCCGGTCATTTCAGTGATAGCAGCGCTAGTCGTGTTAGCCGTGATTCCGTGGGGTCCGGCATGGGCGACGATTGCAAACGTCAACATCGGGCTGTTATTCATCCTCGCCGTGTCTTCAGTAGGAGTGCTCGGGCTTGTGCTCGCGGGCTGGTCGTCTAACTCGAAGTATTCACTTCTCGGCGCTCTGCGTTCATCGGCTCAGATGGTGAGCTACGAAATAGGCATGGGGCTTTCGATCATCGGCGCGTTGATGTTCGCAAAAACGCTTTCGATGTCGGGCATAATCGAAGCGCAGCAAACCGACCGCGTCTGGTATGTCTTCTTTCAACCTTTAGGCTTTCTGGTATACATCATAAGCGCCCTTGGCGAAACCAATCGCGCGCCGTTCGATCTGCCCGAAGCGGAATCCGAATTGGTCGCGGGTTATCACACAGAATATTCGGGCTTCCGATGGGCGCTCTTCTTCATGGCCGAATATGCGGCCATGCTTGTGACCTCGGCGGTCGCTGTGACGCTCTTTTTAGGCGGCTGGCATTTTCCGGGACTGAGCCTGATTAAAAACCCGACCATATTCGTGTTTGCGAGCGTCATCGTATTCGCGGCAAAGATCATGCTTTTGATCTACGCCTACATGTGGTTCAGGTGGACGTGGCCGCGTTATCGCTACGATCAATTGATGGAGCTTGGCTGGAAGTGGATGATACCGGCTGGGCTTGCTAATATCGTATTGACCGGCATCTTTTATGTATTGGCTCTGCCAAAACAACAGGGCGGGCTGTTCGGATTCATGCAGGATCAGAACGGGCGATTAGCGCCAACGGGCAAAGGCATCATCTATTTTATCGCCACGGCTTTTGTGATAACCGTCCCGCTGGTCTGGACATTACTTGCGACGATCAATCGCCGGTCGCGCGATTTCAATTTGAACGAGCAGCGGCAGCTTCAAGTAGAACTTCGTCGCGAGCGATTGCAGAAAATTGAATCGCAGCCAATAGAGCAATAAATAACTTTTTCATAGGTGATATATGTCAGCAGTAACAGCACCAGTAAAGAAACGAACCTTGGGCCAGATGATCAAGCGACTCTTGTTGCTTGATCTGTTCAAAGGGCTTGCGCTCACGTTCAAATACAATGCGCGCGCGATATATGAAAAGCGCGATGGCGGAAACCCGAATCAAGCGATCTACACCGAGCAGTATCCGCTTGAGCCTGCGCGCGTATCCGAAAGGTTCCGTGGCGCGCCTCGATTGAACCTCGACCCGGAAACAGGCGGGACGCTTTGCATAGCGTGCGATTTGTGCGCGCTGGCCTGTCCTGTTGATTGCATAGAAGTAGGCTCTATTCGACGCGAAGTGCGCGACGGCGAGAAGGTCAACAAGAAAAAAGTCCTGACGACTTTCACGTTCGACACTTCCCGGTGTATGTTTTGCAATCTTTGCTCGGAAGCATGTCCTACGGATTGCCTTGAACTGACGCAGAGCTTTGAACTTGCAGTCTATCATCGCTCAGGTTTCCGCTGGGATCGCGAGATGCTTGAGAAGGGCATTAATTACGTTCGATATACCAAGTAACTGACCACTGAAAACTATATGCAACTACATGGTTGGGAAGGTGTACTCTTCTACGTGCTGGCGATCATGACGTTGTTTATGGCCGTCTTTGTTGTGACGGCTCGCGTCGCCGTGCACTCGGCGCTGTTTCTCATCTCGACGCTTGTTAACGTAGCGTTGTTGTTCATACTGCTGCGCGCAGAATTCGTCGCAGGCGTTCAGATACTGGTATATGTCGGCGGCGTGATGGTGCTGTTTTTGTTCGTCATCATGCTCGTGCAGACGCGCGCCGAAGAAGAATCTCGCGTAAAGCTCTACACCGGTCAGACCTGGCCTGCGGTCATAATTGCGCTGTTGCTTGCGGTCTCTTTTTACTTTGCTATGAACCCGGCGCAGGCGGCATTCCGACCGGCTGCCGATGCCAGCGCCACTGCCGCGAGCACAGCCGATAGCGGCACTCGCAGCAATTCGGGCGCGGGCTATGTCTCGCAAGATACTCAGCAGGTCGGCGACGCGCTTTATCGAAAGGCCGCGCTGCCGTTTGAAATCGCATCACTGCTGCTGCTTGTAGCAATGGTCGGCGCGGTGCTTCTGGCGCGCGGGACCAAACAGGATAAGTATTACGAAGAATAACCGAATGATGAACGGAAGACTGAGATTTGCTTCCGTTTCAAGTTCATCGCTCATCATTCATAATTCATCGTTTAATTCGAGGAGGACGCTGTGACAAGTCTTGTCGTAGCCGTGCTTGCCTTTATAGCGCCGCTGCTCATACAGGCCCAGCCAACTTTAGCTAAACGATTCGAGCCTACGCTCATCAATTTTTTGATGCTGAGTTTTCTGCTGTTCGTCGTAGGCGTTGCGGGCGTGCTGTCGCGCCGCAATATCATCATTATCTTCATGTCAATTGAGTTGATTCTGAACGCAGTCAATCTGAACCTGATAGCATTCTCGCGTTATCTTCAGATCAACCAGAAAGCGCTTGCTGAACTCAAACCCGTAGGGCTGATCGTAGACCCGCTCGCGGGGCCTGTGTTCACTATTTTCATCATAGTCGTGGCCGCCGCAGAAGCGGCTGTAGGACTGGGGATAGTCATTGCGATGTTCCGCAACCGCGAAACAGTCGCGATTGATGAAATAGATTTGCTCAAGTGGTAAAACCCAGGTGATGAGTTAATGCTTACTCATCACTCATCACTATTAATCATATGCTAAAACTCGTCTGGCTCATTCCGATCTTTCCGCTGCTCGGCTTCTTAATCAACTTCCTGCTCGGTCGAAAACTGCGCCTGAGCGAGCGCGCCGTCTCGGTTATCGGGTGCGGCGTGATACTGCTCTCGATGCTGTTGACCATCGGCGCGTTTATTGATTACGCATCGAACTACGCGCCCGCGCACAACAACGAGCCTTATGTCAGCAGCCAGGACGGCGGCTTCCCTCATTCGTTTGTGTGGCTGCCGGGCGGCGCGGCGCGCAAAACTGCGGGCGATGGCGGGCTGGCCAATTTCAACATCGAGTGGAGCTATCAGATAGATCAACTCTCGCTCGTGATGATGTTCGTCGTTACGTTCGTCGGCTTCTGGATACATGTTTTCGCCACAGGCTACATGCACGGCGACAAAGGCTTCTACAGGTTCTTCTCTTACCTGAATCTTTTCATGTTCATGATGTTGTTACTGGTGATGGGGTCGAACTTCATGATCATGTTCATCGGGTGGGAAGGCGTAGGGTTGTGTTCGTACCTGCTGATTGGATATTACTTCGACCGGAAAGAGGCGGGAGACGCGTCTAAAAAAGCGTTCGTCGTCAACCGCATCGGCGATTTCGGATTCGCGCTCGCCATCATGGGCGTGTTCGCCACGTTCGGCACTCTGCAATTCAGCGAACTTCGCAACGCCACAGCCGCATACGGAGTCGAAGGCTTGTGGCAATGGGGATTGATGTCGTGGCTTGCGCTGGGCCTGTT
Organism: Blastocatellia bacterium; assembly: GCA_035277165.1. Taxonomy (GTDB): domain Bacteria; phylum Acidobacteriota; class Blastocatellia; order UBA7656; family UBA7656; genus DATEKX01. The sequence continues at coordinate 8,288 of DATEKX010000409.1, forward strand.
CATCGGCGCGACGGGCAAGAGCGCGCAGATACCGTTGTTCATCTGGCTGCCCGATGCTATGGCGGGGCCGACGCCTGTGAGCGCGCTGATACACGCGGCGACGATGGTGACGGCTGGCGTCTTCATGGTGACGCGCACAAACTTCATCTTTCAGAGATCAGTCACGATGATGATGGTAGTCGCGCTCGTCGGCTGTCTCACGGCATTCATAGCGGCGACGATAGGCATCACGCAAACGGACATCAAAAAAGTTCTCGCCTACTCGACTGTTTCGCAACTCGGCTATATGTTTTTGGGCGCGGGAGTCGGCGCATTCGTCGGAGCAATCTTTCACGTCTTCACGCACGCATTCTTCAAAGCGTTGCTCTTCTTAGGTTCAGGCTCAGTCATTCACGGCATGCATCACGAACAGGAGATGCCGCGAATGGGCGGGCTAAGGAAATATCTGCCCACAACCTATAAGACAATGATGGTGGGGTGGCTCGCCATCTGCGGCATTCCGCCACTTGCGGGCTTCTTTTCAAAAGACGAAATCCTGTGGAAGACGTTTTCGACTCAATTATTTGGCGGCGCGAAGATTTTATGGTTCGTCGGATTCCTCACCGCAGGCATGACCGCGTTTTACATGACCCGGTTGATGTCGTTGACGTTTCATGGCGAAGAGCGATTCCGCAAAATTCATGCGGGCGGCGAAGCCGATGAAGCGCACGCTTCGGCGCACGACAAAGAGTTGAAGCCGCACGATGCCGTGGTCGCATCGGCAGGCGACCGGCCCCATCATCAACCGGGCGAGCACGTCGGCGCGCACGACGCTTCGGACGCGCACGGCTCGCATCACGGTCATTTCGAGCCGCACGAATCGCCGCGCAGCATGACAACGCCTCTAATTGTGCTCGCAGTCTTTTCCGCTCTCGTCGGACTCATCGGCATTCCGCACGCGCTTTCGCTCTGGGGCCTCATCCCGAACACTTTCGAGCACTGGCTGGAACCCGTCATTGTTAATGTGCATCAGACCGCCGCGACCGGGCACGGTGCCGCAGAAGCGGCTTCGGAAGCCCATTCCACGACAGCCACCGCCGAAGCTCATCATGTTGACCTGATGGAATACGTGCTGATGGCGTTTTCAGTCGGCATCGCGTTTCTCGGAATCTATTTGGGGAAACGCTTTTACGAGAAGCGACCGGAACTTCCGAAGCAATGGACTGAACGATTGCGCCCGCTTTACACGCTCAGTTTCAACAAGTGGTACTGGGATTATCTGCTCGACGTAAAGGGCGTCGAAGCAGTCAAGGCGGGCAACAACGCGCTCTTCCAAGTTGACAAGGAAGTAGTTGACGGCGGCGTGAACGGCGCGGGATGGATGACAAGGTTCTGGGCGAGCATATCAGGAGCGTGGGACAAGTACGCTGTGGACGGCACGGTGAACGCTACGGGCTTTATAGCAAAGGCCGGTTCGATCATCCTGCGCACATTGCAAACGGGCTTCTGGCAAAACTACGCGCTGTTGTTCGTTTTTGGATTGTTCATAATTTTCCTGGTGTATATATACCCGGCAATAACGACGACGATAAGAGGTTTCATCGGCAAATAAAGGAGACGCTTTTGTATGCCTGAGATCAAGTTTTTCGGGATTGGCATCCTCTCGTGGGTAACATGGCTTCCGGCTGTGGGCGCTATCATGCTGCTCTTTTTCAGCAAAGTAAGAAACGACCGTATCCGTTGGTTTGCGAATCTCTGGATAGGTCTCTGCTTTCTGATTTCCATCCCGCTCGTCACAGGGCTTGGCTCAGGTCGGCCAGGATATGATCGCAGTCTGGGCGGATTGCAATTCGTCGAAGACCACGACTGGATACCGATTATCGGCGCGCGATATCAACTCGGAGTTGACGGATTGTCGCTGGTGCTTGTGATGTTGACGACGCTGCTGGGCATCATAGCGGTCGTCTGTTCGTGGTCTTATATCCGCGAGAAAGGGCGCGAAAAAGAGTACTACATCATGCTGCTGCTGTTGCAAAGCGGCATGCTGGGCGCATTCGTGGCGGCTGATCTTTTCCTGTTCTTCGTCTTCTGGGAAGTGATGTTGGTGCCGATGTATTTTCTGATAGGCATCTGGGGCGGCAAGAACCGGCTTTATTCGGCAATCAAGTTTTTCCTTTACACGCTGGTCGGATCAGTCGTTATGCTGCTTGCCATCTTGAAGCTCTTCTTTATTTTCCCTGATGTGGTTAACGATCAGAAAAGAGTGGTTCAGGGAGAAGGCAGGATGGCAACGCATCTTGATGCAGGGAGCTTGATCGGCCCTGAAAGAGCCGGTTTGTATAACTCCAGAATGCTCAACATGGTGGACGACGCAATCAAGCGCGCTGAAGGAAAAGATTCGCAGAACAGGGCATTGCCTTCGGGTTATGTAAAAAGCTCATTCAACATCGCGGCGTTCACGGCCATCGGCCCGCACATCAAAACTGTCTACGGCATCAGCCTCGTGATCTGGCTGTTTATAGGGTTCGCGCTTTCGTTTGCGATCAAGGTGCCGATGTTTCCCTTCCACACGTGGCTGCCCGACGCGCACTACGACGCGCCGACGGCGGGGTCCGTCATACTGGCAGGCGTGTTGCTGAAGATGGGCACCTATGGGTTTATGCGATTCTCGCTTCCGATCTTCCCCGACGCGGCCACTCACCCGACCGTGCGAAAGGTGATGATCGTGCTTTCGATCATCGGCATCATCTACGGCGCGCTGGTAGCGATGGCGCAGAAGGATGTCAAAAAGCTGGTCGCTTATTCATCTGTTTCGCATCTTGGATTTGTGATGTTGGGGCTGTTCGCGTTGAATCCGAACGGCATCAACGGCGCTGTGATGCAGATGATAAATCACGGCATCTCGACGGGCGCGCTCTTCATGCTGGCAGGCATACTTTACGAGCGGCGGCACACCTACGAGATAGCGGAGTTCGGCGGTCTGGCTCATGTAACGCCCGTCTTTGCGACCATCTTTTTGATAGTGACTCTTTCATCGCTCGGCTTGCCGCTGATGAACAACTTCATAGGCGAATTCCTGACCTTGAGCGGCGCATTTCAAGCGCGCGCGGTGTGGGGCGCATTTGCGACCGTCGGAATCATACTCGGCGCGGCGTACATGCTCTGGCTATATCAGCGCGTGTTCTTCGGCCAGGTGACGAACAAAGCCAACGAATCGCTGCCCGATTTGAATGCGCGTGAGTTCTGGCAATTCGCTCCGCTGATCTTCCTGATCTTCTGGATAGGCATTTACCCGAAGCCCGTGCTTTCCTACATAGAACCGCAAACCAATGTTGTGGTCGCGCAGGTGCAGCCTGATTTCTTCAAGCCCGCGCCTGCAGCCGAGCGAGTGGCGGAAGAGAAAATAAATACGCCATCAGACGAAGCGCACACGGAAACACGGTAAGAGTGAAAAATAAATGTTAGCACTACTCCAAGCAACGACCGATTTTCAAACCATCGTGCAGCAGACGACTCAGTACATCATGCCCGAAGTGATACTGACAATCTTTGCGTGCGGCGCGTTAATACTGGATGTCATGCTTCCGCGCGAGCAAAAGCGCGTGGTAGCGTGGGTGAGTCTTGTCGGCATAGGCTTTTCACTCGCCTCGCTCGGCATTCTCTATTACAACATAGTAAGCCGTGGCACGCCGCGCACGGCATTCTTTGAAATGATCGTTCTGGACAATTATGCGGTTGTCTTCAAGTTCATGTTTTTAATCGGCGCGGCGCTCTCGATTCTGCTTTCGGTAAAGTATCTTGAAACAGAAGGCGAGCAACGTGGCGAGTATTACGCGCTCATCCTGTTTTCCGTCATCGGCATGATGTTTATGGCCTCAAGCGTTGATTTGCTTTCGCTTTTCATCTCGCTCGAATTGATGGCCATATCCGTATACATACTGGTCGGCTACTTGAAGCGCGACAAGAAATCGAACGAAGCTTCGATGAAGTATTTTCTGCTCGGAGCGTTTTCGTCGGGCGTATTGCTCTACGGCATCTCGATGGTCTACGGGCTGACAGGCTCGACCAATCTTTCAAGAATCGCAGCGGCTTTGCCCACTGTGGCCGTCTCGAATTTCAACCTGTTCGGCACGCCCGCCGATATGCGCTATCTGGTGCTGATGGCGATGATCTTGATGGCGGCGGGAATGTTTTTCAAAGTCGCAGCCGTGCCGTTTCATATGTGGGCGCCCGACGCTTACGAAGGCGCGCCCACTTCGATCACCGCATTCATGTCTGTGGGCGTAAAAGCCGCGAGCTTTGCCATGTTCGGTCGCCTGTTCCTTTACGGCCTGCCCGACCTGCGCGGCGCAATCGCGGGTGATGCGACGAACAACATTCCGGGCCTGCCGGGTTGGGCGTTACTGTTGGGCGTAATCTCTGCGATAACGATAGTCTGGGGCAACCTGGGCGCGATGACTCAGCAGAACACCAAGCGACTGCTCGCCTACTCTTCGATTTCGCACGCAGGCTACACGCTTTTGGGGTTGATCGCAGGCAATCAAACGGGCTACACAGGATTCATCATTTATCTTTTCATCTACACGCTGATGAATCTCGGCGTATTCGGCTGCATCATCGCGCTTCGCCGCCGAGGCATCGCGGGCGACCGGATGGAAGACCTCAACGGGTTGATGAAAAAAGCGCCGGGGCTGACGGTGATGATGACGATCTTTTTGCTTTCGCTCGGCGGTTTGCCGCCGACAGCCGGATTCATCGGTAAGTTCTATCTATTCGCGGGACTCATTGAAACAGGCAATCCCTGGCTCGTGCGGCTTGCCATATTGGCTGTAGTAATGACCGTTGTATCGTTCTACTATTACCTTCGATTCATCCGCGCCATGTATATCGAAGGCGAATCCGAACCTCAGCCCGTCAAGCTGGGCGCGCCGCTAAAAGTCGCGCTCGCATTTTCGGCCCTGCTTGTGATTTGCATAGGAGTGTATCCGCAGCCGGTCATTAGCTTGACTCAAAAGGCAGCCCTCTCGCAAGGACTCAAAACCTACGACTACGATCAAAAAGACAAAGCCGCACAGCCCGACAGCGGCATAGAGACTGAGGACGAAGAGCCTGCCGTGCCGCCTCGTTAATTGCCATGCCACCTGATGACAACAAACAGCGCGATAACCTGAACTGGCGTCAGGCGACCGTGACAGTAGGGCTTGCGCTGGCCATACCGTGGATGATCGGCGTGCCCGCAGTGATCGGTTGGTACGTTGACAAAAACTACACGCATACTTACCCGTTGTTTCTAATCATCGGCCTTTGCCTGGGGCTACTAGCCACCGCCGTCGATATTTACAAGCTGCTCAAACGCTTCGGACAA
>DATEKX010000410.1:0-4371 GCA_035277165.1 Blastocatellia bacterium
TACGTTCGAGAAAGGCGAGGAAGTGAAGTACATTTCGCATCTCGATTTGACGCGCGCATTGCCGCGCGCATTCAGGCGCGCGCGCATCCGTCTCGGTTACAGTCAGGGCTTTCACCCGATGCCGCTCATTCAATATGGCCCGGCTTTAGGTGTCGGCACTGTTGGCGAAAACGAACTTATAGATTTCGATTCGTTCGACGAGCTTGACGAGCGCGAGTTCCTTGATCGAATCAACGCGAATCTACCCGCAGGATTGCGTTTCAAACAGCTTCGACCGTTAAGCACTTCAGCGCCGGTTCTGATTAAAGAAGTCAATCGCGCTGAATATTGTATAGCTTCAGATGTGCCCGAAATCCAAGCAGCGATGGCAAGATTAACCGATCTGGCAGATCGAGAGGCGGACGAAGTTCACCGCTTGTTAGCCTGCGAATTTATGGCCCGCCAGTCATGCGTGATTGAGCGCGTGCGCAAAGACAAGCGACAGAAGGTTGATGTGCGACGCTATACGAAAAGCCTGGGCTTTGATGCTGAAATCGGCGTTCTCCGATTAGTGACTGAAGTATCGCCGAACGGAGGCGTGAAGCCTGTTGAGGTTCTGGCCGCAGTTTACGGCCTGACCGAGGAAGAAAAGATTTTGCTCAGCTCGCGCGTGCGGCGACTGCGGCTCTACCTGGAAGAATCGGTGAGTCACAGTCACGATGTCGCCGCAATTGCGAGCGTGCAATGAGAATTAGTGACAGGTGAAGAGCGACAAGTGACAAGCACAGGAATTGATTTCTTTCTCATCACTGATCGCCCATCACGCGCCACTTTACATAAAGGTTTGTGCTGAAAGGCAGCATAGGTAAGTTTTGACATTCGCTTCGGCTTTCGGCGTGAAAGCATCCGCTGATTGAATCACGAAGCGAACAGCAGCCATCATAAGAGCGGATTCGCTTGAGTTGCGACTGTCGTCAACAGCTTTACGGTCGCCAAACGATTTTGAACTTTTTTCGCCTTGAGTTGCGAGAGGAGATTATTGATCGGACTCGAAGCTCAAGGCTCAAAACTCAGTTTCCGCTCGCCAGGACTGCAATAACGCGAGGCTGTGTGATGAAAGGCGTTCGCCAACCGTCACAAGATAAAGTCTCCTCCTCTTGCCAGCCAGCCAGTACGCCTACATCAGGAGAATACATGGCAAAAGAATTAATTATCAGCGCGAACGTGCACGAGAAGAAGGTCGCCATACTTGAAGACGGCATGGTGACGGAATTCTACGTCGAGCGCAGAGACGAGAATCAGGGAGTTGTTGGCAATCTGTACAAAGGGCGCGTGATGAAAGTGCTGCCCGGCATGCAATCGGCTTTCGTTGACATAGGGCTTGAACGCGATGCGTTCCTTTACGTCTCGGACTTCACAGAGTTCATGGAAGAAGACGACGAGATTGATTTTAAAGAAGCAGGCGAAGACCGACCCGCGCCTGCTGCCGCTCTTCCACCGCCGCGAGATACGCGGCGCGGAGATCGCCCGCGTCACCCGTCGGCTGCGGCTGCGCGTCCCGCGCCTGAGCCTGCACGTGAAGAACGCGCGCGCGAAGAAGAGATGGCCGAAGCTCGCGTCTCCATCGAGGACGCTGTCGAACAGCTTGCCGAAATAGCCGACGAAAGCGTCATCCCGCCGCCGCCAACCGAAGAAGAAATTCGCGAGCAATCAGCAGAACCAGTCGAAGCGCAGCCTGCCGAGGTCGAAGAGTTCTATATCGAACGCATAACCGATGAACCTTTTGAACAGCCTGCGACCTTAGAGCCTGAGACTGTAGAAGCGGAAACTGCGCCTGCTGCCGCAGAAGAGAAAGCGGCAGACGAAGAAGTCGCGGCGGAAGAAAAGCCCAAGCGACGCTCCCGCAAGAAAGCCGCTGAAGATAAACCCGAAAAAGCCGAAACTAAATCCAGAAAAAGACCCGCCAAAGCAGAAGCGAAGGCCGAAGAGAAAACTGCAAAACCCGGCACGCGCAAGACTGCAACCCGTACCACCGGGAAAAAAACCTCGCGCCGTCGCTCGACAGAAGCGCCGCAGTCGGTCGAAGAAGAATTCCATCGCATCACTGACGAAGACCTCGCGCTTGATGCGGGCGAACATCTCAAAGATGCAATCGTGCAGGAGAAGATTATCGAGCAGGTTCATAAAGCGGAGTACGCCACTCCGGCTGCTGAACCGGAGCCGGAATGGCGCGTCGGCAGCTTCCGTTCCCAAGCCGATTCAAGCACAGATTTCCAGCGCGTCATTGATGAAACGGCAGAGAGCGCAAACGCTCAGGATTATGACGCATCGTCGGGGCAGGGAAGCGCTGAGTTTGACGAGTCTTCGGTTACGCCGTTCCGCCATATCTCCGATGCATTGCCTTCGGGCATCTTTGATCGCATTCAATCGGAAGGTGCGAGCGAAATCGGCGAAGTGAGCGGCATAGCCAGTTCCGGCGAAGACGCTTCAAATTCCGAGAGCGAAACATTCGACGCCGCACCCGATGATGAAGACCGAGAAGGGGAAGTAAGAGACCGCAAAACTCGCGCAGAGTTCGCTGTTCGACGCGGCGGTCGAGGTCGCCGTCGTCGTCCGCACCAAAAGGAAGCCGCACCTGCAGAAACAGGCGATGACGGGCAGGCTGCTACATCTGCTGTTTCAGAAGAAGAGGGCGGCGCTGTAGAAGCGCAAGCGCCGGTCGAGCCTGCGCAAGGTGCGGACGTACGGCAGGGCGAAGCCAGATCGGGTGAAACTCGATCAAGGGAAGTTCGATCAAACGAGCCTCGGTCAAACGAGCCTCGATCAAGCGGCCCTCGCCACGAAGGCTCGCGTTATGACCGCAGGCCGGATGATCGCAGACCGGATGATCGCAGGCCAGATGATCGCAGGCCGGATGACCGCAGACCGCCCGCTCAGCAGCGCAGGCCCGACGGGCAGCGCAGACCCGACCCGCAACAAAGTCGCAGGCCGGAGCGCAATCTGCCTCCAACCATCAGCGAGCTTTTGCACGAAGGCCAGGAGATACTCGTTCAAATTGCGAAAGAGCCGATTGCCAAGAAGGGCGCGCGCATAACTTCACACATCGCGCTGCCGGGCCGCCTGCTCGTCTATATGCCGACGGTCAATCACGTGGGCGTGTCGCGCAAGATACCTAATGATGTTGAGCGCGTTCGATTGAAGCGCATAGTCAGCAGCCTCAGAGAACGCGAAGGAGCGACCGGAGGCTTTATCGCGCGCACTGCCTGCATGGGACACACTGAGCAGGAATTGCACGACGATATGCGATACCTGCTGCGCACGTGGGCTGATGTGAGGAAAAAGGTCGAACGCTCGAAAGCGCCCGTGATGGTGCATCAAGACCTGGACCTTGTGCAGCGCATACTCCGCGATCAATTGTCGGAAGAGTTCACAGCCATTCGCATAGACAACGAAGTCGAGTATGCGCACATAGTCGAGTTCGTTAACCGCGTTCAACCCAAGCTCGTCAAGCGCGTGAAACTGTACACGGGCAATCAGCCGATATTTGAAAAGTACGCCGTGCAGCCTGAGATTGATAAAGCCGTGCGCCCGCGCGTCTGGCTGAAGTCGGGCGGTTACATCGTAATCAATCAAACAGAAGCGCTGGTCGCGATTGATGTGAACACGGGCAAATTCGTCGGCAAGTCGGACAAGCTCGAAGACACAATCACGCGCACGAACCTCGAAGCCGTGAAAGAGATAGTTCGCCAAATTCGCCTGCGCGATCTTGGCGGAATCATCGTGCTGGATTTGATTGACATGGATGAGCGCAAGAATCGACAGCGAGTGATGGCCGCGCTTCAACAGGAATTGCAATCAGACCGCGCGCCGTCAAAGATTCTTTCGATCAACGACTTCGGGCTGGTTGCGATAACTCGCAAGCGTGTGAAGCAATCGCTCGAACGCACGCTCTGCGCGCCGTGCCCTTATTGTCAGGGCGCAGGAATGGTGAAGTCCGCGCAAACCATGTGCTTCGAGATACTCGAACAGGCGAAAGCGATGTCGAAGCAGGCGATAGGGAACAACGATGTGATGTTGAGAGTGTCGCCGAATGTCGCAGAAGCTTTCCGCGCGGCAGAACGCGAAGTGTTTGAAGAAATCGAAGCTTACTTCGGCACGCCCGTCACGCTTGAGGCTGACCCGAACCTGCATCAAGAGCAGTTCGATTTCGCCGTGATGTAAAGTGAATTCGACGTAATACCGCAGTACCGCGAGCGGGCAGACTCACCACTCTACCCGCTCGCGGTACTGTTAGCTTCAGGCGTGCGCGGAATTGCTTTTTGCTTCAAAGATTCTAGGAACCCATCGCGGCACTTCCCTGCAATAGTTTTTGTATGACTCACCAAACTTGCG
>DATEKX010000411.1:0-5002 GCA_035277165.1 Blastocatellia bacterium
GACTAGGGGTTTCTTGGGCTAACGTCGCCAGCACCACCCGTATCGCCCTCACCTATCGCTATCCCTGTGGCAACCGCCGCGCCAACGCCAAGCAGCGCGAGGAGTCCCAGCAATCCGGGGCCGACGAAGAGCCCTCCAGCGGCTTTGCGCCCTTCGCACTCGACTTCAATGCTTGCGCCAGCGCTAAGGGTAGCGTCCACCGGGCCGCCAAAATCTTTTTCTTTGCCCGTTTCTATCGTTTCAGTGTTGGGAGTCGTGACGCTAACCGTCCCGACCTTGACATCAATTTCGGTCTTCGAGCAATTGGTTCTTATCTGTATCGCGCCGCCTACGCAAGTAATGGTGACTGTAGTGCTGCCTTTCACCTCGACTCGTCCAGCCGCGCCCATATCAATTACTACATCGCCGTTCCCGCTGGTGGCGACCACGCTGCCGGTCATAATGGTCGCGCCGGTCTGAGACGCGTTACCGTTGACGGTGACTGAACCGCTCTTAACCGTGAGCGTGCCCGTGCAATCTTGAGCAAGTGCTTCACTCTTTGTATCAATTGCAGCATAAGAGCGCAGAGTGAACAGCGTAGTAATTGTCATGACAAGCATGAGACTGAGCAATGCTCTAAGATGTCCTTTTGGCAGCTTCATAATCCCTCCATTAAAGTAGCTGTGCGGGGAAGTATTACTGCGTGCGTCCACGCGCCCGTTTAAGGGTAGCCCCAGAATATGAGATAACCGTTTAAAAGTCAACACACTTTTAACATTTTTGCGCTTCAATCGGGAATCCATCATCCGGCCTATTCATATTTGGGCAATTCGCTCGAAGGTATGTTAGATAGCACAGGATGCGCGCTATCTTTAACCGACAATATGGGATTTTGAATGCCCCAGGGAATGCCGATTTCCGCATCGTTCCATATGACGCCGCGCTCGTATTCAGGGAAATAAAAATCGTTGCATTTGTAAAGAAATTCCGCCGTTTCAGACAAAACCAAGTAACCGTGAGCAAATCCGGCGGGGACGTATATCTGCCGCATGTTTTCGGCAGACAACGAAACGCTTACGTGCTGCCCGAATTGAGGTGAGCCGCGTCGAATGTCCACAACCACGTCCAGGACTTCGCCCTGAATGACGCGGCAGAGCTTTGATTGCGGGCGCGTGATCTGATAGTGCAATCCGCGAAGCGTCCCTCTGGTTGACTTTGAATGATTGTCTTGAACAAAGTGGTCGCGGATGCCCAGTTCAGCAAATTTTATCTCCTGATAGCTCTCAAAAAAGAAGCCGCGTTCGTCTTTGAACACCACAGGCTCTATCACGATCACGCCCGGAAGCTCTGTTTCTATTCTTTTCATGTGAACCCGGATTTGCTTTTGCGCTTAAAATCTCGCAGCGAGTTTTTCGACTATCAGCCTGCCTATGCTTAACGAAGAGGTCGCGCCCGGAGACGGAGCATTGATGACGCTGATTACGCGCTTCCGCTCTCCGAAAGCGAAGTCATCAAGCATGGCTCCATCCGAAGCAATAGCCTGAGCGCGAATACCGGCAGGAGCCGCCACCAGTTGATCGCTTTTTATCTCAGGCATAAGACGGCGGAGCGCGTTTACGAAGGCCGCTTTGTTCAACGACCGCCACATTTCGCCCGCGCCCATTCTCCAGTATTTCCGAGCGAGTTTGATGAAGCCTCGATATGTGATCGATTCCAACAGGTCGCGAGCGTTTATGTCCGCCTTACTGTAGCCTTCGCGCGCAAAAGCGAGCACAGCGTTCGGGCCGCATTCGACGCCGCCCGCTATCATTCGCGTGAAATGAACGCCGAGAAACGGAAACTGAGGATCGGGCACAGGGTAAATCAGATTGCGACATAAATACTCGGCTTCGGGCTTGAGCTTATAATATTCGCCTCGAAACGGAACGATTTTCACTGGTCCCGACTCGCCCGCAAACGCTGCCACACGGTCTGAATAAAGCCCCGCGCAATTGACTATGTGCGGAGCCGAAAAATCGCCTGCCTCGCTTTTGACTATTGCCTCCGTAGAAGTCTCCTTCAAGCCAATAACTTTAGCGCCGGTTATGATTTCGCTTCCTCGTTCCTCTAAGCGCGCAGCCAGTCGCGCGCAGACCTGCTTGTAATCAACAATTCCTGTTTCAGAAACGTGTATGGCTTTGATGCCTGCGGCGTGCGGCTCAAGCTCAGCGAGTTCTGCGCGCTCGATCATGCGGCAGTTGACCCCGTTCGCTCTGCCGCGCTCGTAAAGCGTGTTCAGCCGGTCAATCTCGCTTTCGTCAACGGCGACGATTACCTTGCCGCAAATTTCGTAGCCGATTCCTTCTGCCGCGCAGAACGCTTCCATCGCCCGCTTGCCTGCGCGGCAAGTTGCAGCTTTCGTAGAACCGGGTTTGTAGTATATGCCTGAGTGCAAAACGCCCGAATTGTGGCCCGATTGATGAAGCGCGATGCGATTCTCTTTTTCGAGAATCAGAATCTTTTTGCCGGGATAAAGCTGAAGAAGATTATAAGCCGTAGCCAGCCCGATTATGCCGCCTCCGATGATGATACAATCAGCCGTTTTCATGAGGCAGCGACACCGTTATTCTCCGGCCACGAGCGCGATTTCCGAAGACGATTCGTTGATCAAATCGTGCGCCCAGCGATTCTGGCGACGTATAAGTCTGGAAGTGCCTTCATCGCTGAGGAATTTGACATTGCTGTATTTCGCGTCCTGATAGTCGGCGACCCTGCCGCTCTCAATAGCTTCGATCACCTGACGGACGCCTTCCTCGACGCTCCACCGAGGCTCGAACCCCAGCGTATTTCTTATCTTGTCGAAGCTGACTTTATAGTTACGCTTGTCTGTGTCTGATCCCATGCCGACCACTTCGGATGCGGGCACGAGTCGCTGAATCATTTCGCCCACCTGTTGAATCGTGTGATTCTGTTCTTCGCAGCCCACGTTGAACACTTCGTTGCCGACGAGCGTGAGCGGAGCTTCAAGCGAATTCAACACGGCAAGCGCCGCATCGTCTACGTGAACGAAAGGCCGCCACTGGTCGCCGCCAAAGACTGTGATCTTGCCTTCGATCAACGCTTTGGCTGTGAGCAGATTGATTACAAGGTCGAATCTGGTGCGGCCCGATAAGCCATAGATAGTGCCGAAGCGAAGCAGGGTCGGGCCAAAATCCGAGGTTGCCATGCTCATCAGCACGCGCTCTGAAGCTATCTTGCTTCGAGCGTAAATCGAAACGGGATTCAACGCAGAGCGTTCGTCAAGCATCGCGTCATTAGCGCCATATACAGAGCAGGTGCTGGCAAAGATAAAACGACTGACGCCGCTTCCCTTCGCCACTTCGGCAATCATGCGCGTCGCCATCAAGTTGACTTCGATGGTCAGTTCTTCATCGAGCGCGCAGGCCGGGTCGCCGACGATTGCTCCCAGATGAATGACCGCGTCTATATTGCGCATGGCCTGTACGACTTTATCCACCTGTCGAAAGTCAGCCTGCATGATTTCCAGATTCGGATGCAAGAGCGCGTCTTCGATAGGCTCAGTGCCGTAGATGAGCAGGTCGAGCAGGCGCACGTGATAGCCCTTATCCAAAAGCTTTGGCAACAGCGCGGAGCCTATGTATCCAGCGCCGCCGATGACCAGCACTTTATGAATTTCTCGCTTTTCGGGCTGTTCGCGATTGATCTCTGCGCGCACGACGTTTGACCACAGCAACGCCCATATCCGAGACAGCACCAGCACAACTACGCTTACAACCCACGCAACGACCAGAGCACCGCGCGGCATATTGAGCACGCCGCCAATGAAGTATGAAATGAAACCAAATATCAGGTACCCGAGGCTGACCGCCTGCGTGACGATCAAAGCTTTGTAAGGCCCTTTGTAAGCGCGACCGTATGTGTAAAAGCCGCTCAACGCAAAGACCACCAGACAAATGACCGTCAGCAGCCAACCGCTGTTGCGATATTGAATTACGTAATTCCAGAAGACATCGGTATACGTGTAGTCAACCAGAGGGTGCTCGAAGACTAAAAGGTAGAAGAATCTAACTACCAGCGCAGTAACGACCGAAAGATTGAGCAGCAGAATGTCCGCAAAGATGCGAACAAGTACTTCCTGCTTTACATGGACGGAGCGTGCTGCAGCCATTTTTGCTTTTCCTATTGTACTCTCTCAAGTTGTGGAAGCCGTTGTTTGATTAAGCGTCCGCGTCACTTCTCCTGCAAACTCGTGAATGCGCTTTATAGCTCGACAGATATTCAGCGCTGTCTCGTCGTCCATGTGCGACCACATCGGCAAACTGAGACTGCGGGATGCTAGCAGTTCCGTATTATCTAACAACTCTTCGTTTGTGGCAAACGCTGCATAAGCGGTCTGGCGATGGACGGGTGGTTCGTAATATTTGCGCGTGTCAATGTTTTCGGCTTCGAGCGCCAAAGCCAGATCGTCGCGGCCCATACCGAAACGGTCAGGATCAACAGCAATGGAAAAGTCTTTATAAGAATTTCGATTGCCTGCTCGCACTTGTTGAAAGCTTATGCCGGGCAATTCGCCCAGTTCTTCGCGGTAAATCGCAACCACTTCGTTGCGACGACGAGCAGCCGCTTCCAGATTTCGCAAACTGTGCAATCCCACGAGAGCGTTGAATTCAGGCATGCGCGCGTTGATGCCTGCGAACGCGCTGTCGTAATTGCCGCTGTTGCCGTATTCGCGGCCCAGTCGAATCCGGTCAGCCAGTTCGTCGTTGTCAGTCGCTACAACGCCGCCTTCGCCCGTGATAAGCAGCTTCGTCGGGCTGAGGCTATAGACGTGAGCATCGCCTTGAGGGCCGACGGGCCTGCCTTGATAAAGAGCGCCGAAACCATGCGCCGCGTCGAAGATGAGTTTGAGGCCGTGACTGTCGGCCACCGCTTCGAGAGCATCAATGTCGGCAGGGTTGCCGAAGTTGTGAACAGCAACTATCGCTGTTGTGTCGGGCGTGATCCGAGCTTCGGCTGCTGCCGG
>DATEKX010000412.1:0-19330 GCA_035277165.1 Blastocatellia bacterium
TGCGCGCCCCACCAGTGCGAATACTTCGGCTCTGAAAGTTTCGAAAGCCCTTCGCGCAGCGGAAAAAATATCTCGTGCAGGCGAAGCGTGATGGGCGGAAGCAGGTAAACTACAAGGATCAAAACTACGAGTTGAACAGGCGAAGGCTGGTAAGCGAACCAGAGCAGCAGCGCAGCCGAAAGGCTCAGAATCAGAGTTGGATAAAAAGAGATCGCTCGACCCAGCGCGCTCATCGCGGCAACTCCGGTCTTCGATTTCTAAACGGGAATAGCAGCTTTCGATTGAGTCCGAGTCGCAATGGTATGCCGAGGCTTTCGGGGCGATTGGCAGCCGTCTGGTACGTGCCGTGTATTCTATCCCAGATAGAAAGATTCGCGCCGAAGTTCACATCTGCGCGGTCGCTGCTGTGATGCCATATGTGCTCGTTTGGAGTGATTATCACAACGGAAACTACGCGATGAAGCAAAGAGCCGGGAGCCGTGAAGAATTGCGTGTGCCGCCACAGATCGAGGCTCGCGGTAATTGAAGCCGACAGTAAAAACGGCACAGGGTCTTTCAATAGAAAAAGAAAAATTCCGTTGGCCCATACGTAGACGATCAACAGCGGAGTCCATAGCGTGTTTCGCGAAGTGATGAAAACATCAACGCGATCTGCCGTGTGATGGACTGCATGAATCTTCCAGAACATTTTTGAATGAAGCAAGCGATGATTCCAGTAGTACAGGTAATCAACGGCTACGAAGTTAAGCAGGAAAACAAGCGCCCACGGAATTTCAAGCGAGCCTTTCGCCTGAGGCGCGATTATGTTCAACAATCCATAAACGAGGCTGACCTCAAGGGCCGGAATCACGAATCCTTGAACGAGTAGACCGGAAATATCGAGCGTCCAATCCGAAGCATCTCTTCTGAGCGCAGACGCGCGCGCGCTGTTCAAAGAAAATGTCAGAGCCACAAGCAGCCAGAATGAAATGAAGACTATCATCGTCAAACCCAGAATTCGATATCGTGATTTTTTTCAGGCAGCAGGCGCGGGTCTCGCCCGTTGGCTATCTCGTCGCGAATGGATTCTATCAAAATGTGAATCACATCGGCTTCGGTGTTTGAAAAATGCGCGCCGTATTTTTTTATCGTCTCCATCTGGTTTCCGAGAATCGCGATGTCCTGATTGATTATCGTCTGTGCCTGCCATCGAATGATCGGTCGAGAAACACGGTTCCATATTCCGTAATCGTAAGTCAGGTCTGTATAGACGAGCGTTTCTTCATCTGTCAGCGGGACGGATTGCGACGTGATGATGAATCGCCGCCGATGCCCGAAGTTGTAATCCACGCTTGTCACGTTCGGCATATGAAAAGAATCCGTGTGCTTTATCTCTTGCCCGCTCGGATTCAAAAACCATGAAAACATACCGAGATTCGCGCGCTCGTTACTGTAACTGATCGTGACCGACCCATCGCGCCGCGCCGCGCGAGCCGCGAGCTTTTCGTTTCGCGTAACACGAAATATTTTCGGATGGACGAAAGCTGTATGCGGAATATCAACAAAGTTCTCGACGCAATTCGTCACGTTGTTTCGAAAAAGATTCTTCAAACGGATCGCGCCCCACCCTTTCTCGTTGTAGTGAGGGATGCGAAAGGGCGTAAGCTCTGCGCCTGCTGAATCGCACAGCCTGACATAGACGTAATCATCAACTTCGCAAACCGAAAACGCTTTAGCCGCGCGTTTTGTGTTCTTAGTTTTATCCGGCCCCTCGGACGGCACGCTTACGACCTGCCCGCGCGCATCGTAGACCCATCCGTGATAAGCGCATTGAAGCCGCCCCGCCTGCACACTTCCCTTTGACAGTTGAGCGCAGCGGTGAAGGCATCGGTCAAGGATCGCGACCGCTTTCCCATTTTCGTCTCTGAACACGGCCAGCCATTCGCCCAACAGTTTTGCGCTCACTACCCGGTCGCGCCGGACATCACGCGACTGGGCAACTGCATACCAGAAATCTTTGAAGTTCATCTTCAACGAGGCCCGATGTATTTAACTTTGATGTCGGCTCGTAGCTCTACCTGGCAGGCGAGCCGCGCGCGACTGATGTCCGGCGCGATGATTTCGAGCAACTCGCTTTCGTCCGCCGATGGAGCGAGCAGTCTTCCGTTCAACTCTTCTTCAACTTCGACAAGGCACGTTCCGCAGATGCCCGTGCGGCATCCGAAAAGTACAGGCGAATTTTCTATCGTTAAATGCTCGGACAAAACTGAGCCGCGCGCGAGCATGACTGGGCGGTGGCTTTCCGGCGAGAAGCTTATTTTGTGCTGTCGAGGCTCGGAACTCATTATGCCTCTAACCGAAGAAAGAATTTCCTGAGCGCGCGGCGGTTGGCCTCAAGATGGCGACTGACGCAGTTCCGGTTCATTATAGCCATCTCTTTGTTTGCGCGATCAACGTAATCAATGTTTGCCAGATACTCTTTGTAAGAATCCATCGCCGTCTTGCGGCTTTTGGCGCTCAGATGAAGCCCCTCGCTTTCTTTTGTGAAGCACGCTTCCATCATCTCTTTCGCTTGCTCTCGGCTCATAGAAAAGATCGGCGAGCGAAGAATCTTGTAGACTTTTGGATAGAGCGCAGGGTCGTACCAGAACAACCCGTTGATGGCTGTCGAAAAATTGAAATGATCTTTCTGTGTTCCATGCAGCGTAAGATTTGCAACCAATCTTTCAAATCGCGTGGGCTGCCTGAGCGAGTTCAAAACGTCGTGCGAGATTATCGTAGAACTGTTGAAGTGAAACGATTCGTCAAGGAAGTGGCAATAACTGATGCGAGACGGCAGCGGCGCGCAGTCTTTATCCGTGCTCTTAGAATAGAATTGGCTGAGCTGATGTTGAATCAGTTTGCCGTTCAAGGTTCTGACGCCGCGTACTGCGAAATACTGGCAGCCGATGAACGCGTTGTCCGACGAAAGGCTCGCATAAGCGTGAAGCTCGATCCATCGCCAGAACTGTTTTATACGATTCGTGTTGTGATGAATCATCGTTTCGACGAACGGCCCGCGCATCGAGTAAGTAAACAGCCGCTCGCCAAAGACTGCCTGCTCAAACTCTTCGCCGACTTTTTTGAACGCATTGATGTGCGCGCGTTCCTGAGCCGATTCCAGGTCGAGCGTGTCGCAGATCAGGCGAAAGTCTTCGATTGCATAAAGACCTGCGGCGCTCGTCTGATTGAAGAAGATCGTAGCGATTTCAGCAGAGACGATTTGTGAATAATAAGCTACCCAATAAATTTGATTGAGCTTGATGCGCTGCGCTTCGGTTGATTGCTCCCAAAGCGGAGTCCCATAAAGCAGAGAGAATTGCTCGGGGTTCCAGTAAGAATCTTTTGAATCCGAGTAGCGAAATTCTGCCGCAAGCTGATCGATCAGCGCAGTATTGTCCTGCGCTTTGTTTTTGCGATAGTTAAATTCGAGCTTGCGCAACGTCTTCTGATCATCGAGTAGAGATTTGTCCTGTCGTTGCGCAAGCATTTTGTTCATGGGTAAACCTTCCTGTGAAGTGGCGAAATTATATGGAGCGCTACATTGCGGCGCAAGCAAATCATAAAACTGCTAACCCAAAAAGTTTACAGATGTACGAAACAGTGTCCGCCTATCGTGCGGGTTAAAAAATAAACTTAATTATCATTGCACTTAGGGAATGGCACTGTATTTGCCCTACTATTTGGCGGATTAAATTTGAATTGTGGAATCGAACAGAGTGGTACGGAGGTGGTTTCAATGAAGAATAATTTCTTTAAGCAAATGATTACGGCGTCTGTCCTTGGCGGGGCATTGCTGTTAGGGTCAAGCGTGTCAATCAACGCGCAAAGCCAGGATCAGCAAAAGGCTCAGAGGAAGCAAGAAAAGCAGGCCCAGAAAGAGCAGCGCCAGGCACAACGTAAGGCTGCGCAACCGCAACAACAACCGCAACAGCAGCAACAGCAACAGCAACAACAACGTCAAGCTGCGCAGTCGCAGCAGGAGCAACAGCGTCGCGCGCAAAAGCTACAAGAGCAGCAGCAGCGCCAGCAGCAGCGACAACAGCAGCAGCAGGAAGTTCAGCAGCAGCAACAGCGACAAGAACAGCAGCGCCGCGTGCAGGAGCGTCAGGTTCAAGAGCAACAACGTCAGGTACAGCAGCGCCCGCAACAGCAGCAGCGAGAAACTCCGCAACAGTGGATAGACCAGCGAACACGTGACCAGCAGCGTTCGGTTAATCAACGACAGGAACAACAGCGCAGGGAAGAGCAACAACGTCGTTCGCAACAGATCACCGCGCAACAGCGACGGCAGCAGGAAATTATCCAGCAGCAACGCCTGTCGCAGTATCGTCAGCAGAGAGACTGGCAACAGCGCCAGTGGCAGCAGCGTCAGCGCACGCTGGAACAGCAGCGCCGTTTAGCCCAGTTGCGTTTTCAGCAACGGTACTATGAGCGTCTGCGCCAGGATCAATTGCGACTGCAAAGTTCGCGCGCATACTATGGCCCTTACAACTATCGCTATAATCGTGGCGGCAGGTACTACGAGACGAGCCAGTATGGTGCGGACATGTTAAGGCAGGCCGTAAGGAACGGTTATGAGGAAGGCGCGCGCGCCGGACAGGCAGACCGCGAGGACGGCTATCGTTTCAGCCCGCAGGACTCTCTTGCTTATCAGGACGCGTCCTACGGCTATAACAACTACTACGTTGATTTGCCGGAGTACAACTACTATTTCCGCGAAGGTTTCCGTCGCGGTTACGAAGACGGCTTCTATAGCCGCTCGCAGTATGGTAGTTACTCTAACGGTGTGTTCAACATACTTGGTAACATCCTGACGCAAATCTTCAACGTGCAGTCTTACTAAAACCAATAAGACTGTCTTAAACGAAGCGCCCGGTCTCGACAACCGGGCGCTTTTTATTTTCGACTCTGGGCTTGCTTTGACAAGCGCGAGGAAACTGATAACCTGCTCAGTGCATTTTCAAGAAGCGGTCACAACAAAATCAATCGAGGAGACAAACGAATGAAGACGCTACGAGTGAAGTGCTTGTTGCTTTGCTTCATCATGGCGCTTGTCGCGGCAAGCGCACAGGCCGAAGATAGACAGCAAGATCACGACGAACTCCGACAGATGCTTAAAACGGCGACCGACGCAATGAACTCTAAAAACTTAGACGCGCTCGCGCCGCTCTTTTACAACAAGTTCTCAATTACGACCGTAGATCAAAAACTTTTCACGAACCTCGCCGATTTCAAAGCTTATTACGAGGGCCTCTACAGCGGCGATAACGCCCCGCTGAAAAACATAATGTTCAAACCCGAAGCCGATGCGCTGACAGAATTCATCGGCGACAACATTGGACTCAGTCACGGCACTTCGACCGATACTTACACTTTTTCCGATGGCGACACTCGCGTGATGACAAGCCGGTGGACTGCGACTGTTTTCAAAGACAACGGCAAATGGAGAATTCTCAACCTGCACATCGGCGCAGACCTGTTGGCGAATCCTGTAGTCTCTACGCTAAAGAGCTATGTTTACAAAGCAGGAATTGGCGCTGGCCTGGGCGGACTTATCGTAGGATTTGCAGTCGCGTGGATTTTAAGAGGCAAAAGGCGAAGGTGAAAAAGCAAAGGGTTGACGTTTGCCCTGACCTATCATGCTTGATCTCGTAATCAAGAATGGTCTTTTATTCGACGGCCTTGCCTCTCGGCCTGTTCGCTCGGACATAGGCATTCTTGATGGCAGGGTCGCCTGTATCGCGCCGCAGATTTCTCGCGCGGCAAAAGAGACCATTGATGCTGCCGGTTTGTGGGTCACACCGGGCTTCGTAGACATTCACACTCACTACGACATCGAACTTGAAATCGCGCCGGGACTTGTCGAATCCGTCCGTCACGGAGTCACTACAGTCGTGATGGGTAATTGCAGTTTGTCGCTTGCCGTAGGCTCGCCCGCCGAGCTTGCGAATATCTTTCAGCGAGTCGAAACGCTTTCGCCCGTGCTGATTCAAAAATGGCTCGCCTCTTCCGTGTCTTGGCAAACGCCGCGCGAGTATCTTGCTCATCTTCGACAACTGCCGATGGGGCCGAACGTCGCCGCGCTGTTCGGCCACAGCGCATTGCGCGCTCACGTGATGGGACTCGAACGCAGCCTCAAAGATCGAGCGACCGCTCAGGAGTTAAAAGAGATGAAGCGCATAGCAAGTGACGCGCTCGACGCGGGCTTCATTGGCATCTCGATAGACATGGTTCCGTGGCACATGATGAGCGGCAATCATCACGGGCGAACCATCCCTTCGCAACACGCCGACTTTCGCGAGCGCAAGATGCTGGCCGACGTTTGCCGCTCGCGCGACGCAGTGTTTCAAGTTACGCCTGACCCTCAACGCCCGATGTCGCTCGTTGAAATTCTGAGAATCAGTCTCGGCTTGTTTCGACGGCCTCTCCGAATAACAGTGCTTGCCGCGCTCGATTCCGTTGTTGATAGAAGGCTCTGGCGCGTGTTTCGCCCGATGTTGTTCGGCTTGAATCGTCTGCTCAGATGCAACATCCGGTTTCAAACGCTCACCGAACCTTTCACAGTTTATTCGGACGGCCCCATCACGCCGCTGTTTGAAGAGTTCGCCTGCGGCGTGAAGTTAAACGATTGCCACACGCGGCGCGAACGCCTCGCGCTATGGCGATCCTCAGGCTTTCGCGAAAAGTTCCGGCGCGAATGGACGAGCGGGCATCGTAAAACTTTTCACCGCCAGCTTGAATTGATGAGAATCGAAGGCTGCCCCGATTCTCGATTTGAAGGAAAGACATTCGCCGAAGCCGCAAGCCACGCGAACCGCGATCAAGTAGAGTTCTTCATGGAATTGCTTGAACAGCACGACACAGACCTGCGATGGGTAGCGACAGGAGCCAACGACCGCCAGCCCGAACGGCTTGCTCTGATGAATGTGCCCGACATCTTGCCGGGATTTACGGACGCGGGCGCGCACGTTCAAAATCTCGGTTACTACGACGGCGCGCTCTCTCTCTTGAAGCAGGCAGTGACGACTGGCTTTATGAGCCGAGAGCGAGCAATCTCGCGTGTGACTGGCGAAGCGGCTCGCTGGTTTCGCCTGGACGCGGGAGTTCTTGCGGAAGGCGCTAAAGCAGATTTCGTGTTAATCAATCCTGCACACCTCAGCGAGCCTATCAGCAATCAGGTGGCGATCAACGATCCGCTGCTCGACGGCCACGTGCGAATGGTGAAACGCGGCTCTGATCGTATCATCGAAGCAGTTTATATCAACGGCAAGCTCGCAGTGCGACGCGGAGAGATTATGGCAACGCTCGGGCAGGAAAAACTCGGAGAGATGCTCAGTCTCGAAGGCCATCTATCGGCGAAGCAAAAAAATCGCAATCGCATCAGCGGTTCAGTCGCAGATCATCCGTTCACTGATTACTGGGACATATTCGTGATGAAGCATCAGAGCCGCGCAAACATCGCCCTTCATTTTCTCGGAGTCATCATCTTTTATGGTCTGCTCGCGCTGGCTTTGATCTTGCGCAATCCCTGGCTGTTGCTGCTGCTGCCGTTATCGCAAACGGTCGGTTTGGCGGGGCACTACTTTTTCGAGCGCAGCCACATTGATCTGCAAGATGCGGTCTTTTCTTTCCGCGCATCTCGATGTCTCAATAAAATGTTCGTGCGTGTAATCACAGGCAGATACGGCGAAGACATTCAACGAGCGAATGAGAAGTTGAAAGCGTACCAACTGGCTCAAGCTGAAATCACTGGCACGAAGAAGCGAGAGTTTGTTTGACGAGCGCGCCTCAGATTTCTCGCAAAAGGAAATGGTTTGCTTTTGCGGCGGGCTATGCGGCCTTCTGCGCGCTGTATATGCTTACAGGCAGAGTTCACCTGCGATCTGCTGCGCCTTTGCCGTTGTGGGCTGTTGATAGATTCATACCGTTTATCGGCTGGACGGTGTGGATATATCACACGCAATTTTTCTTTTTGCTGGCTGGAGTCTGGGCGTTGAAGAGCGCGGCAAATATCAGCCGCACGCTTTATTCGATGGGGCTTGCGAGCCTGATATCGTTTTGCGTGTTCTTCTTTTATCCCACGACGCTGCCGCGCCCCTCAGTTGAGATAGAAGGTCTGACGGCGCAGGCGTTCCAATTTCTCTATTCGATTGATACGGATTCAAACTGCTTCCCTTCGCTCCACGTAGCTCTGGCGTGCCTGATTGCATTTGGCGTTGCAGCAGAACGCGCGCGATTTCGAGCGTATGCGGTCATCTGGGCGGGCTTGATCTGTCTTTCAACGATGACGACAAAGCAGCATTATTTTGTAGATGTGATTGCGGGCGTGTGCGTGGCGATTGTATGCCGCGCAGTTGCGAAGAGATTGATCCCTGATTCACTGCAGAGACGCGGAGGACGCAGAGGTTAATCTTTTCTCTGCGTCCTGCGGCGTCTCTGCAGTGAACTGGTTCCAAATTCTAACTGCTCATCTCTCGTAAACGAATCGCGCTGCGTCTGCCTGCGAAAGTATGATCGTGTCTCCCGGATTGAGGGCAACCTCTCGGACGCGCTCTGTGCCGAGCGTGTTCAGGAAAGTGCCGTTGGTTGATCCTTGATCTATGACTACGACGCGGCCTTCGCGCGGCCCTATCCACATATGACGGCTCGAAACGCGCGTGTCATCTACTTTGATCTGCGCTTGATTAGGGTCTCGGCCAATCCACATGCCTTCCGGTCGAATGTCGATTCGCTGTCCCGTAAGCGGCCCTGTCGTCCAACGAATCGCTCCGAATGCAGAGCGAGCCGCCGCCGCTGCTCCGCCGCCAGCCACTTCCGTCCTTGCGGGCGTTGACAGCACCTGCGTGCCTCCGGGAGAAACGCCCGGTTGAGACGCGTGCGGTTGCTGCGGTTGATATGACTGTTGCGGTTGATAAGGCTGATGCGCCTGATAGGGCTGGTGTGCTTGATATGGCTGATGCGGCATCTGCCCTATTGCCGGTTGCCCCTTCTTTTTGCGCAGGACTAAGAAAGCTCCCGTGCCGCCGCCCACTGCAAGCACTCCAATAACGACGCCGATAATCAAGCCCAGGTTGGATTTTTCTCTGCCTTCTGAAATCGCCTGCTGGCTGTCGCGGATGAGCCGCTCCGTTTCCGAATGATCTGCGAAGAGCACTTTTACTTCATTGAATTTACTGATGGCAGACGAGAACTCGTTGTTCCAGTACAGCTCAAGCCCTTCGCGGTATCGCTTGTCAACAATCCCCTCTTCGTTGGTAGCGCCCGCCTGCTTGACGTATTCCATCAGGGTGCTCGAAGGCACTACGAAATTGAAGCCCTGAACCTCCTGACCGTTGACGGTGTCGCCTCTGAACGTGAGCATGCCGATGACCTCGCCCTTGTCGTTGAGAACAGGGCCGCCGGAATTGCCGTGTGTCGAGGGCGCGCTGACCTGCAAGATAGGCGCGCCTTCCGAAGAGTTCTTCTTCGCAGAGACCTTGCCATCCGTGATCGAGGCTTCGAGCGCGGATTCCTTACTGAGCACGCTTGTGTCTGCGGCAGCCGGATAGCCGAGTACCGTGATGTGATCCTGAAGCTGTATTTTGTCGGAATCGCCGAGCTTCAAAATGGGCGCGTTCTTCACTTCGATTTTGATTATGGAAACGTCTTTGCCTTCGCCTGTGGGCGCGCCGAATGCTTTGATCTCGAACATGTAGGCTTTGCCGTTGGGAAGTATGACGTGATGTATATGATCAATGCTCTGAAGACTGGACTGCTGTCCAATCGCCTGAAGCAAAGATGCGTTGTTGAATATCGCGTTTGGGTTCTCGCCGTAATCCTGAGCGAGTTGCCTGACGAAGTCTCTGAACAAATATTCTTTGCCCTTCTCTTCACCCTGGTGCGTCAGGTCTGTGACGTGCGCGTTTGTCGCAATGTAGCCGTTTGAGCTGATGAATGACCCAGACCCGCTGCCTACATACTGAACGTTGTAAGTCTTTCCGTTCTTCGGCCAGAAAACCTTGCCTATGTAGCCATCCAGTATGCGGACGACAGACGGTTTGGAATACATCGCGAGCCGCTGGCCTTCGGAAACCTGCTGCGCGCTTACTCTGAAGTTTGAAGCAAGAGTCAGCCCGGCCAATAGCATAATTAAGGTGATGATTTTATATCTAAGCATGACTAATCTCCTTTTGAATGGGTCCAACCTGTACGAGGTGATTTCCAATGGCGTACAGATTATACCACTTCGATGGAGGGTGATTATACCATTGTGGCGCAGATAGTCATGGTCAGTTTTTAGAAATTTTCATCCATAAAGAAAACCACAGATCTCACAGCAGAAGCGCACAGGACATCGAATGGCGGAGCCATGCGTTAGGCATATCAAGGCTATAAGGCGCTGTCGAGATGTGGTTGAAATCACGCTTGCGATTTCAACCCGTAACAATCTTTCGGCGCAAGACCTCGGTTGCTGATAGGCAGTCAGTCGTAATGCGTCACCCATCCTGGGAAGGGGTTCAAGGGGGAGTGAAATAATCGAGCGAAGCTTTTTCTTCTTGACAAATAAAAGGCATTGGCATAAAAGGGCTGTAAGGAATCGATGGCCCCGGTTGCGCAGGAGGGAGCGCGTGGTCTGCCACGCGTGCCAGGGTTATAATTATTTCAGAGATAATCGTTCCAACTCATTGAAGCTGTGACGCATCCATAGCTAACGCAAGGTTGCTGTTTGCCAACTAAGAAGGTCGGCTCCGGTTGCTGAAAGTCATGCCCTGAGCACGTACCTTCTATTTGGTTTTGGAGTAGATTAAAGTGGAAGAAATACGAGAACACGCACAAAATAGAGTGCCTCTTAACCCCGACTTGAAAAGCCCGCGCGCTCAGGAGTTTGAGACAAAACTCGGCTCGCTGATCGTGGGACAGGAGCGAGCCGTCCGGCGCATATCCGGTCTTTATCAAATATATCTTGCAGGCATGCAGAATCCCGGAAGACCTATCGGAACAATGATTTTTCTTGGGCCTACGGGTTCGGGCAAGACTCGCGTGGTCGAAGCCGCCGCCGAAGTCTTGTTTTCCGACGCCAACGCCGTAGTCAAAATAGATTGCGCGGAGTTCCAGCATTCGCACGAAATTGCCAAACTGATCGGCTCGCCTCCGGGCTATTTGGGCCACCGCGAGACGGCTCCCATGCTGACGCAGGAGAATCTCGACAAGTACCATACGGATGTGGATAAACTTACATTCGTTTTGTTCGACGAGATAGAAAAAGCTTCGGACGCGCTGTGGCAGTTGTTGCTCGGCATACTCGACAAAGCGACGCTGACCCTGGGCGATAACCGCAAAGTTGATTTCTCGCGCTGCATGATCTTCCTGACATCGAACCTGGGCGCGAAAGAGATGAGCGAATTGATCACTGGCTCAATCGGATTTGCTCCGGCGCGCGGCAAAGGGATGATAGACGACGACGTAGATCAAAAGATTTATCGCACGGCGTCGGAAGCGGCAAAGCGAAAATTCTCGCCCGAGTTCATGAATCGCATTGATAAGGTCGTTGTCTTCCGCAGCCTCAAGGAATATCACCTCAAGCAGATACTCGAACTCGAACTTGGGCTGGTGCAAGATCGGATCATGAAAGGGACGGGAGAAAAATTCGTCTTCAACTGCACGAACGAAGCGAAGAAGTTTTTGCTCGACGAAGGCATAGACTTCAAATATGGCGCACGCCATTTGAAACGCGCGATAGAGCGCTTTCTTGTCTACCCGATATCGAATCTGGTGGCGACCGGGCAGGTGACAACTGGCGACCTCGTGATGATTGATTACGACGGGGGAAGCGGAAAGCTGGTCTTCACAAAAGAAGAAGGCGGCGCGCTGATTGACCCTTACCGCGACCAGTACAGAGAGATGTTCGACAGCGGCGAAGACGAGCGCGCAGCAGAGGCAGCCGCAAGCGATGGCGGATTGACTACGGCCCCGCTCAAAGCGATTGAAAAGTAGGAGCGCCCGAAACCCATTTTTTAAAGCATCAAGCCCGGCGAGATTAGTGTTGCCGGGCTTCATTATTTGAGGAAGTATACTGGCGATCTCAGATTTGAAATTTGAGATTTCAAATTATGCCGAACATCATCGCAATATTTGCGCTGCTTGCCTTGACCGCGCCTGCAATCGAGCGCGCAGACACGGTTCGCATAGGCTTGTTCACTTTGTTCAAGCCTCAAGTCTGCGAAGCTCGAATCGCAACAGGCGACGCGGCGATGCTTGATGTGGGCGGTATCTCAGGCAATCAAACGATTGCGCCCGGCCAGTTGATTCGCATCACACTTTCCGGCAATCATCTGAACATCGCGCTCAGCGATTCGTTCGGCAGGATTCATAAATCGTTCAATGCTCAGGAAGCGCGCATAACGCCCGGCGGTTCGACGACGATTGAACTGATTCTGCCGGGTAAGATGAAACGAGCAGTGCGCGGGCGTTTGTCAGTCGCAGCTTCGGAGCGCGCGTTGAAGATTATACTGACTACCGACCGCGAATCGGCAGTCGCGTCAGTCACAGCCGCAGAGATAGGAAGCAACCGCGAGCCGGAAACCGCCAAGGCGCTCTCGGTCGTCGTGCGAACTTTCATGCTCTCTCACGAAGGCAGGCACGCGGGCGAAGGTTTCGATTTTTGTGATACGACTCACTGCCAGTTTTACAGAGGCGAATCAGACCTCTCTGCCGAAATCGCTTCGCCTGTTGTTCGAAATGCAGTTGCCCGGACTGAGGGCGAATATTTGAGCTACGGGCGAAAGCCCGTCGAGAGTTACTTCACGGCTGTATGCGGCGGGCGGTCTGTTACGCCTGAGATGGTCTGGGGCGGAGCTATCGGCAAAGGTTACCAGTACACCCGCGTCGTTTGCCGGTGGTGTCGCGCTTCACCCTACGCTAACTGGCAGCGGTCGGCGAGCGAAGCCTTAGCGTTTAACGCGCTGTCAACCGCTGCGGGATTTAGATTGTCGCACGCTTCAGAGATTGTTTTGGAGCGTGAAGAGCCTGACGGTTTTGTGCGATCAGTCATTATCAAAGATAGAGGGCGCGAGGCTAGTATGAGCGCAGACGAATTCCGCCGCGCCATCGGGCGAAAGCTCGGATGGAGCACTGTGTTGAGTCCTACGTTCACGATTGAGCGTCGCGGGCACACGATAGTTTTTCGCGGTAAAGGATTCGGCAGCCAGGTCGGATTATGCCTTGCAGGCGCAGCCGCGCAAGCTAAGGCCGGGCGCAGCTACAAAGAGATTCTCCAGTTTTATTATCCGCAAACTGAAATCGGAAATCGGCCAACGAATGAATAAACTCGCTTTCATATTTTTTCTCGGAATCAAAAAAAGTCTGGAGAGTCTGGGCGCCTGGCTTAAGACATTAGGGCCGGGCGGGCTGTTTACAATATCGCTCGTTGATTCGGCGGGGGTGCCGCTGCCGGGCGGGCCTGACGCCGTGATGATTTTTCTGAGCGCCGAGCGCCCCTGGCTGATGCCGCTTTATGCATTCGCGGCGACCTTAGGTTCGACCATCGGCTGCACGTTGATGTATCTGGCTGCGCGACGCGCAGGCGTGATGGCGCTCAAGCGCGTAAGCGCGGAAAGGCGCGAGCGAATCGAAAACCTGCTGGGGCGTTACGACATGCTTGCGATAATGGTGCCCGCAGTTTTGCCGCCTCCGTTTCCGTTCAAGCCGTTCGTGCTTTCGGCGGGCGTGTTCAAACTTAAGCTATCGAGATTCGTAGCCGCGATATTTATGGGCCGCGCAGCGCGATTCCTTATTGAAGGATGGCTTGCGGTGGAATTAGGCGAATCGGCGGGCGACGCGATCAAACAGCACGGTTTGAAGGTGCTGATCGCGGTCGCCCTGATCGTGGTGGTTGTCATCGCGTTTAAGCTTTATCGCGCACGCCGCGCGCAGGCTTTACCGGCTGATGAAGCTCAATCGCGGCAATGACTCAAGCAAACCGACGAGTGCCAAAGGCATCAGAGTTATTGAACCAGCAGCACTACTGCCCCTGATAGCTCAGTTAAAAAGGAACTTTCCTGCGCGTTAGTGCGTGTGTTAGCATAAATGACTTTGGAGGAGTGACCGTTTTCTACATGAGAAAGCTTGTCTTAACAATAGCGCTGCTCCTGCTCGCGCTACAGGCAGTTGCACAGTCGCGCAACTGTTTGCGCATCATGCCGATAGATGAATTAACGCGCAATTCCGTTTTGATCGGGCGTGTTAAAGTTCAAAAAGCCGATAAAGCGAACTATCGCGGCTCGTACAGCCAGATAGCTATCTTGCGGCCTGTTGACGTAATCGAAGGCGATTTCACATTAACACAGATCAATGTGCTCGCTCGCACAAACGTGCGCTGCGCGGAAGACAACTACATCGAAGGCCAGGAAATGATTGTTTTTCTTGAGACGGAAGATAGTCTGTTTCACACGGCCAATTATCAA
This sequence comes from Blastocatellia bacterium, assembly GCA_035277165.1. GTDB lineage: Bacteria > Acidobacteriota > Blastocatellia > UBA7656 > UBA7656 > DATEKX01. Next base: position 14,463 of record DATEKX010000412.1, read on the forward strand.
TACGGCCAGTTTCCGATTGTCAACGAGATAGTGAAAGGCTGGCGCGACCCAAACAACAAGCCGATTGATAAACCGTATGTGGAAGTGCGACAGGAGATTTTGGCCTACGTCAGCGCCACGCATAATCCAAAGCCCGAAACGCAGCCGCAACAACCACCTGTTCCTGTTAAGCCCCCACTCGATTAACAGCAATATTTCCCTGATAAAACTTATCTGGCAAGACCCGCGAGCGAAACCGCAAGCAACAGTAATCGCTTGAGTCCAAGCTCGCGGCCAACAGGTTCGTACCACTCGGCCAGCGTGTGACAGTTGTTCGACACGCCGCCCGCGCCGATGGTGATGGCAGGAACGCCAAGCGAGATCGGAATATTCGAGTCTGTAGAAGAGCAATCGAGTCGCGGCTCTATTCCCAGCGCGCGAGAACATTCAATCGCCGCCTGCACTATGTGTGATTCAAGGGGTGTTTCACCGGACGGGCGGTCTCCGACCTGCTCGAACTCGCAACTCAGATTTGTGCCGCTCATCGCGCGCTGCGAATTCTCTTCGCGCACCGCCAGTTCGACAACGCGATTGAGATACGCTTCAAGTTTGCTTATCTCCTGATTCGATACAGAGCGCAGGTCTACGATCATGCTTGCGCGTTCAGGGATGGCGTTGACAGAACTGCCGCCTTCGATTATGCCGACGTTGTAAGACGTGCGCGGCGCGAGCGGCGCGGGATATGCGGCAAATCGGGCTATCGCTCGGCCAAGCGCGTGAACCGGATTTACAACGCCGAAGTCTCCCCACGAATGGCCGCCCGGCCCGCTGATCGTCACGCGATAACGGCGCGAGCCTAACGCGCGATTCGTGATGCGCTCGACCCCAGGCCCATCGAGCGAGATGAATGCATCAACACCTGACTGAAACTCGCCTTTGGTGAACAAATGGCGCACGCCGCGCAAGTTTCCTTCGCCCTCTTCGCCAACCGTAGCGATAAAGTATATAGTCGCTTCGGTTTTCAAACTGCCAGCATCCATCGCGCGCGCAAGAGCCGTCAGGCTCGCCACGCCCGCAGTGTTATCGCTGATGCCGGGCGCGCACAGGCGCTTGCCTTCGCGACGAACTGTGACATCCGTGCCTTCGGGGAATACCGTGTCGAGGTGCGCCGACACGATCACGCGCGACGCAGGCGAGCGCCCTGCGCGTTCGGCAATCACGTTGCCTTCTTCGTCAGTCCGCACGCGAGCAAGCCCCAGCTCTTCAAATCTTCGCTTTATGTATTCGGCTCTCGCGTGCTCTTTGAATGGCGGAGCAGGTATCTGGCAAATGCGTATCAGTTCATCATTTGTTTCCTGGTCATTTTTTTCTATGAAAAGAAATGCCCGCCGGATTTCCGATAGGTCGAGCAGGTCTTTCGATGGCGAATTGTAGAGTGAGGATTGCGGATTTAGTGATTGTTGCATAGTCGAATGGTTTCAGTTTTCCGTCGTGCTGTGATATTAAAGATAAACATTTGCCTGGAAAATCCGCAATCAGATGAGGGCTTTCACTTCTTCATCTGTGAGAACGCGCTGACACTGTTTCGCATGATTAAAGATGCGCTCGACGCATTCTTCCGATGGCTCGACGCCGTGACGTTCAAGCCAGAATATGACATTCGATTTCCCGCTCATCGGCCCGATTTCGATCAGTTGTTCGCGGCCAAACATCTTTGCAGGCACGCCGGAATAAATAGCATCGGCCAGCCACTCGTCACCCTTGCGAAACGCTTTAATAACCGCCGCCGCATGAACGCCTGTCGCAGTGCGAAACGCGTCGCGCCCGACAATCGGATACGTTATCGGTATGGGCACGCCTGTCGCTTCGCTCGCGGTTTCGCAGTAACGCATCAGGTTCGACAGGTCACGCTCTATATATCCCTTCAATTGAAGGTTCACGAGCAATTGATCCATCGGCGTGTTGCCGACTCGCTCGCCGACTCCGAGCGCCGTTGCGTGCAAACGATCAGCGCCTGCCTCGAACGCCGCGATTGTGTTAATCACGCCGAGCCCGCGATCTTGATGGCCGTGCCAGTCAATCTGCACATCTTCGCCCGTTTCCAGAACGATTGATTTGATGTAGTTGACCAGCGCGTGCACGCCTTCGGGCGTGGCGTGGCCTACGGTATCGCACACGCAGATGCGGCGCGCGCCCGCTTCAATCGCAGTCGTATAGAGCGCGCGAATCGTATCAGGATGAGCGCGGGTCGTGTCTTCGGTCACATACATCACGGGAAGCCCGTGCGAGACGGCGAACTTCACAGCATCTTCGGTCGCCGTGAGCATCATCTCAAGTGACCAGTTTTCGGCGTATTGACGGATAGGGCTTGAGCCTATGAAGGTGCAGGCTTCCAGGGGTGCGCCGACTTTTTCCGATATGTCCACGATGGGCTGGATGTCTGCGATCACGGTTCTGGCGGCGCAGTTCGGTTTTATGTCGAGCTTGCAATCAATAATCTCTTTCGCAAGCCTTGTTACATCGGCCACTGCGCGAGGGCCTGCGCCCGGCAGTCCTATGTCCGCGCTTTCTATGCCGAGCGAGTCCATCAAGTGAAGCAACTCGATCTTCTTTTCAATGGGCGGATCAATGACCGAAGGCGATTGAAGCCCATCGCGCAACGTCTCATCATTAAGTTCGATGCGCCGCAGCGCCATCTGTTCTACGCCCACCTGATTCCAGTCGTAAATTAAATCACTCTTTTCCATCGAATTTACTTCCCCTTGCGATTAGAGCAAACACGCGCGCCGAGCGTCAAGGATAGTGACGAGTACTGATCACACGTCACTGTTATATGCTACCATGCGCAATTCGATTGGAGAGCGAATTTGATAGCGCGCACTGATAAAGAGCTTGTGGCAGCCGATAACGATGACTGGATCGCGAGCGTAACTTCGCGGCAGATCGTGTGGGCGTTCGCCGCGCTGTTTCTGTTGAACCTGCTGCTGAGGGTCTTTTATCTCCGCTACGATTTCGTGAACGGCGATGAAGGCGTGCGCGCGCTCACAGCGATTCGGATGCTCGACGGCGCACAGCTTTACAGGGATGTCGTTACGGACAAACCGCCGGGCACGACGCTCTTTTACGCAATGGTCTTCGCGCTTTTCGGTCGCAGCATGAAGGCCGTGCATCTGGCTGCAGCGTTCTGGAATTTTATCACTGCCATATTCATTTACCTGACAGCCACGCTCGCATACAGCAAGCGAATCGGGTTATGGGCCGCATTTCTGTTCGTTTATTTCAGCACGAACTATTTCACGCAAGACATGATGGCGGCTAACACGGAATTGCTCATGATTTTGCCGTACACTGCTTCGCTCTATTTTTTTCTGCGAGCTTCCCGTGAGCGCGACCGAAATGTTTTATTGATAGTTGCCGGGTTGATGACGGGGCTGGCTGTGATGTTCAAACAGGTGGGCGTGCTGAATCTGCTTTTCTTTGGGTTGTACGAGCTTTTTGAAATCTACAAAACTCGAAAAATACTTAAAACGAATTGGATAAGAAAATCTTCAGTGCGACTGATTGCGCGGCTTTCGCTAATCGCTCTGGGTTTTGCGCTAGTGATTGCGGCATTTGTTTTGTGGCTTGTTGCAACGGGCGCGCTGGCAGATTTCTGGCGCAACGCAGTCGAGATAAACATGTTTTACATAGACTCCGAACAACCGAATTTATGGATCAAATTCATGATCGGGCGCGGATTGGGCTATGTTCTTTTTAATTTGGCGCTGTGGTCGCTCGCAGCCTGGACAATCGTTCGTTCCCTTGATTCCAAATCCGATTTCAATCTGACAATAACGCTCTGGGGCGCAACGGCGCTGGTGAGCGTGCTGATGAGCGGGCGGTTCTTCGGTCACTACTTCATAACAGTGCTGCCCGCGCTTTCGCTACTGGCTGCGCCTGCTGCCCGGCAACTTGAAATATACTTGCGCGATGGCAAAGCGAAATTAGCGGCAACCGCGCTCGCTTTATTTTTTCTGATCGGTTTTGTTCGCGCGCATCATCGCACGGCAATACTCGCTTATGAGACCCTGACAGGCGCGCGAACCCGGTGGAGCGAAGCTTGGGGAATGACCGAGCGCCAGCGCGAAGCCGAGCAGGTTAAAGAGGCTTTAAGAGATCGTTTAGAGTTCGGCGAGCCGCTTTACATCTGGGGTTACGCGCATGACGTGTACTGGCGCACGGGCTGCCGCCCAGCGTCGCGCTACCTTGTGCCGTACTACATTGACGGGCGATTTCCTGATGCGGAATCTGTCTTAGCGCCGCCTGATGCGCCGTTCTGGAAAGAGACGCGGGCGAATTTTATCGAAGACCTGCGCCGCACGCGGCCTCGTTTGATACTCGACATATCCGGGAAAATGGATGACCTGCCATATCCTGAGATAGTTAAGTTCATCAAAGAAAACTATCGAGACGAAGGCCGCATCCTCGCAGACCCACAACGGCCCTTCCGCGTGCTGCGCTTGAAGGATGATGGATAATCTCAAATTTGAGATTTGAGATTTGAGATTATCCATTCATTAATTAGCGGCAAAGATTCACGCGGAAAAACATGACCGGCGGGAAAACTGCGGAACTCGACCGCGCGTGCGCGGCGAGCGATAGCATCTTTAAAAGTACGCGTGCGCTCAAGCAGGTAGAATTCGTCTGTCTCGCCTGCGATTATCAGCACGTCAGTCGCGCTCTGCTGATATTTGTCTTCGTCCCAATCGCCGGGTATGCCGCCGCAGACCGCGATCACTCCTCTTATCAAATCTGGATGAGTGAAAGCGAACCTGTAATTCAAAGATACCGACTGCGAGAAAGCCATTAGAAAGATTGCGCGCCGATCAATCCGATACTGCGCGGCTGTG
>DATEKX010000413.1:0-2712 GCA_035277165.1 Blastocatellia bacterium
AAGATGACGCGCGCGCGGCTACGCATGGAGATTTCGCGCTGTTGTTTCAAGCTTCGACCAGCTTCGATATTTACGAGCAGGCGCTTGCAGACGCCGGAGTTCCTTATGTGACGATAGCCGGTCGCGGTTTTTATGACCGCCAGGAAATCACGGACATTACTAATCTGCTCGCTTTCCTTGTAAGCTCGAATAACAACCTGCGACTGGCCGCCGCGTTGCGCTCGCCTATGTTCGCGCTTTCGGATGAAACGCTGTTGAGGCTCAGGCTCGGCCCCGAAACGCGCTCGCTTTGGAAAGCACTCTCGGACGAGAGCCTGGAAATTGCAGAGGCGGAGCGCGAGACGATCCGGTTCGCGCGCGAAACTTTGAATCGCCTGCGTAGCGTTGCAAGAAGATTGAGCGCGGCAGAGGTGATAATCGCTGCGCTCAGAGAAACCGGATACCTGGCAACTTTGATGGCTCTGCCGCACGGCGAGCGGCGGGCGGCGAATGTCGAGAAGTTCATTGAACAGGCGCGCACGCTCGCGACGCTCACGCTTGCGGAACTGGTCGAGCGCACGGCTGATTTAAGATTCCGCGAAGCGCGAGAAGGCGAAGCGACCGTCGAAGAGGCGGGCGCAGTGCGATTGATGACTGTTCACAAATCGAAGGGGCTGGAATTTCCCATCGTGTGGATAGCCGATGCGACTTACGGCGGAGGGCGCGACCGCAGAATCGTGGCGGCGCACGCCGAACATGGCATTGCGATAAGCCTCGGCGCAGACCACATGGAGACAAGCGACGAATCATTGCGCGCGGCTTCGTTTGAAATGTTAAAGCGAGTCGAAGAGCGAATGGACGTGGCGGAGAAAAAGCGATTGCTATACGTGGCGGCAACGCGCGCGCGCGATCATTTAATTATCTCGGGCGCGCCGGGACGGGCAAAGCTTGCGGGCGACCACTGGCTTGGAAAAATTACCGGCGCGCTCCGCATTGACGAAACCGAACGCCCCGGTTCGATTGATTACTCAGGCGGGCAAGCAGTCATCAACTGGCACGACGCGGATGAGACGTTGAAAGCTGCAAGCGCGAGCACATTCGATAATCCATCAAGGCGTAATCAATCCGCTAAAACAGACGTGAGCGAAACAAGCGGTGACAGGTTTCCTCTCATAAATCCAATAACGCCGCAGTAAATTCAATCAAAGAGTCAAACTCGCTCGGATGACTTCGCGCCTTGCCCGATGTTAGAATTCTTTTCTGCAAGCCGCTTTTTATCGCAGGAAATTTGATAACACCAAAAAATTGAGGACACATGGACTATAAGGAAAATATTCTTGGACTGATCGGAAGAACGCCGCTCGTCAAGCTCAACAAGTTGACGCATGGTATTCAAGCCACTGTGCTGGCAAAGATGGAGTCGCTAAATCCGGGAGGCTCGGTCAAAGACCGCATAGGCATCTCGATGATTGACGCAGCCGAGCGCGAAGAACGTATCAAGCCCGGCGGCACCATTGTTGAAGCCACGAGCGGAAACACAGGCATCGGCCTTGCTCTGGTCTGCGCAGTGCGCGGTTACAAGGCCGTGTTTGTGATGACCGACAAAGCCTCTGTTGAAAAAGTCCGGTACTTGAAAGCGTTAGGTGCTGACGTTGTAGTCGTGCCGGTTGCGGCCAAGCCAGATTCGCCCGATCATTACATCAACACTGCGCGGCGCATCGCAAGCGAAACGCCTAATTCGATGTTCATCTTTCAATACGCAAACACGGCGAATCCCGAAGCTCACTATCTAACGACCGGCCCCGAACTGTGGGAGCAGACCGGAGGCAACATCACACACTTTGTTTCGGGCGTCGGCACAGGCGGAACGATCAGCGGGACGGGGCGCTATTTGAAAGAGAAGAATTCGCGGATTCGCATCATCGGCGCTGACCCTTACGGCTCGGTCTTTAAAACCTACAAAGAGACGGGCAAGCTGATGCAGGCCACGCCGTATCTGGTCGAGGGAATCGGGCAGGAGATCATTCCTGAAAACGTCCACATGAAATATATTGACCAGATTATCAACGTAACAGATCGCGACTCGTTTCAGATGGCGCGCCGCCTCGGGCGCGAGGAAGGCATATTTTGCGGCGGCTCTACGGGGACGAACGCGTGCGCCGCGCTGCAAGTCGCGCGCGACCTCGGCAAAGACGATGTGGTTGTCTTCATCGTCTGCGACACGGGCGAACGATACCTGTCGAAGTTTCATTCCGATGAGTGGATGAAAGAGAAGCGAATGCTCGGCGCTGACAAAATGACCGTGGGGCTTATAGCGCAGCTCAAGCAGGACGATTCGACTCCGCATCTGGTGTCGGTCAGCCCTTCGCATCAGGTCAACGATGCGCTACAGATGATGAATAGTTATGGGCTTTCTCAACTGCCCGTGCTCGAAGAAGGAAAATCCGTAGGCAGCCTGCGCGAAGGAAAGCTTATGGCGAAGCTTCTGATGAACCGCGACCTGATGCAGGCCAACGTTTCAGAAGTCATGGAAAGAGGCTTTCCGGTTGTCAGCGAAGACATAGCCGTAGATACGGCTGTGAAGTATCTGAAGACTTCGCCCGCGCTGCTGGTTGAAGAATACGGTCGCATTGTCGGCATACTAACGCGCCACGATATAATCAACGCCCAGCCTTAATCTCAAGGCTGAGCGGCTTTGTCCTCTTCTTAGAAGCGGCGCTTTGAGATGATAAG
>DATEKX010000414.1:0-3208 GCA_035277165.1 Blastocatellia bacterium
GCATGCCATGGCCCCGGTTGCGGCCTCAGTTGAGCCTTCCAGAATCAAAAGAAGCCGAAGCCAGCGTGCGCGAGAAATTGAATCAGACGATCAACCTGTCACGCGCAAACTTTGCAATCATCGCGCCCGCCGCAGCTTTTGAATCCAAGAGGTGGACGGCAGAAGGTTTTGCAAGCGTCGCAGATCATCTGAGCGAGCGCTGGAATTTGCCGAGCGTCATCATTGCAGGCCCCGGCCAAAAACATCTCGCCGAGGAAGTAAGCGCGCGGGCGCATTCACGCGCTTGCGTGCTTGCAGGACTTTCATTGAAAGAATTGATAGCTTTGATCGGGCTTGCGCGCGTGTTCGTTGGCAATGACGGCGGCCCAATGCACATCGCCGCCGCTGCGGGTCGCCCGATAGCTTCCGTCTTCGGTTCGTCTAATGCAAACGTGTGGCACCCGTGGACGGACTCTCCGTACAAGATCGTCAAATCGGTCGAGCAGAACGAGAGACAGAAGGACACTAACGTCGCTTCAACTTCAGAAGAATCCGAATTTGCGATCAGGCGTATTCCTGTCGCCGAAGTTATCGCAGCAGTTGATGAAGTCCTGGAAATGGCTCCAGCAGCCGGTTAGAAGGCAATTACTGATTACTTATGATTACTTTATCGCGCGGGCGCGCAGAAGAACTAACACGTGAATTTGAAGGCAAGCGAATCGTCGTGATGGGCGATCTGATGCTTGATGAATTTGTCTGGGGCCGCGTGCGTCGCATATCGCCTGAAGCTCCTGTTCCGGTCGTCGAAGTGGAACGGCAAACGCTCGCGCTCGGCGGCGCGGGCAATGTTGTGTCGAATCTTGTCGCGCTCGGCGCTCTATCCACGCCGGTCGGCGTTGTTGGCGATGATGCGGATCGAGAGCGGATGCGCTCGCGGTTTCGCGACCTGAATGTCGGCACAAACAGCCTCGTAGTTGACCCCGCGCGCCCGACTACGCTCAAGACTCGCGTCATCGCGCACAATCAGCAGGTAGTGCGCGCCGACCGCGAAAGCCGCGCCCCCATCTCGGCAGAGATTGAAGATAGAGTTATCGCGCAATTTCAAAGCGAAATTGAAACAGCAGACGCAGTAGTGATCTCTGATTACAACAAAGGGCTGCTGACCGAGCGCGTGCTCGCGAGCACACTAAAAAAGGCCAGAGAGCGCGGCGCTATGGTTTGCCTTGATCCGAAGTTGCGCAACTTCGCTCACTATCAGCCTGTCACGGTCATCACTCCGAATCATCAGGAGGCGGCAGAAGCGGCAAGCCTGATGATCGAAGATGAACAAAGTCTCGTCGAAGCCGGGCGCAGGCTGCTCAACTCAATTGATTGTCGCGCCGTGCTTATAACGCGCGGAGAAGAAGGCATGACTTTATTCACGGACGGGGGCGAAGTGACGCACATCCCGACCGTCGCGCGCGAAGTTTACGATGTAACAGGCGCGGGCGATACGGTGATTGCAACGCTTGCGCTCGCGCTCGCTTCAAACGCGTCGTTTGCGGAAGCGGCTGTGCTCGCAAATCATGCCGCTGGCGTAGTCGTCGGAAAAGTCGGAACCGCGACCGTCACCCGCGACGAGTTAATGGCGACGATTTAGCCTGCAATCGAATATAGTATTGACTAGCGCAAGGCGGGCATAGTTTCATAAGAATTGCCCTGTCCTTATCGCACTGGTTACAGATTAAAGGTTTAATGGAGAAACATAGAGAATGAGTGCAGAGTTGTTAAGCAAAATAATCGAACGCCGCGCAATCGTAGGTGTTATTGGTCTTGGATATGTGGGATTACCTCTGGCTGTAGAATTCGCGCGCGAAGGCTTGCGCGCCGTGGGATTCGACCTCGACCAGTCGCGTGTTGACACAATCAACTCAGGGCAGTCCTACATCCCCGACGTTCCAACTGAAATGGTTAAGACGCTTGTCGAACGCGGCAAGCTGTCTGCTACGACTGACTTCTTGAATCTTGCGGAAGCCGACGCGGTCATCATCTGCGTGCCCACGCCTCTGCGCAAGACTAAAGAGCCTGATATATCTTACATCCTCGCGGCCAGCGAACAGGTCAAAGCCAATCTTCATTCGCCGCAGCTTGTAGTGCTGGAATCGACGACCTATCCCGGCACGACCGACGAAGTGTTGCTGCCGATGCTTGAAGAGACGGGCCTCGCGCTCGACAAAGATTTTTACCTCGCCTTCTCGCCTGAGCGAGTTGATCCGGGCAACAGCCAGTTTCAAACTCACAACATTCCTAAAGTAGTCGGCGGCGTGTCGGCAATGTCTACGGAAGTGGCAGCGGCGTTGTACCAGACGATAGTTGAAAGAGTCCATAAGGTATCGAGCGCGCGCGTGGCCGAAACGACAAAATTGCTTGAGAACACATTTCGCTCTGTCAACATTGCGCTCGTAAACGAGATGGCGCAGTTGTGTTATCACCTCGGCATAGACAGTTGGGAAGTGATTCAGGCAGCGGCGACGAAGCCCTTCGGGTTCATGCCATTTTATCCAGGCCCCGGCATAGGCGGCCATTGCATCCCGCTCGACCCGCACTACCTTTCCTGGAAAGCCCGGCTGCACGGGTTTGAAGCGCGCTTCATAAGTCTGGCCGAAGAAGTGAACTCGCACATGCCGCAGCATGTGGTGCAGTTGGTGCAGGATGGGTTGAACGAACGCGAGAAAGCGCTCAAAGGTTCGCGCGTGCTGGTGCTGGGAGTAGCCTACAAACGAGACATCAATGACGTGAGAGAATCGCCTGCCTTAGGTATAGTAGATCAGTTGATGCACAAAGGGGCGCAGGTCAGTTATCACGACCCGTTCATCCCGGAGATGAATCTCGATGGCAAAGGGTCTCTAACAAATAGCGAGTTGACGGACGAGGCGTTGAGCAAATGCGACTGCGCCGTGATAGTAACGGATCATTCAAAGATAGACTATTCGAGAGTGCTGCGCCTTGCGCCGCTGGTAATTGACACTCGCAACGTTACTCGCAAACTCGGCATGTCAGAGCACGAGGGCAAAATAATCAGGCTCTAGGAAGAAACGATGAATGCGCAATGATGAATGATGAACTAAAGAGAGGTTCCAGATTCATCATTCATCGTTCATATTTCATTATTTCTTCGGACATGCGCTTTAACTCTTCTACGGTCACGGCTGTAACAAAGTCGGTTGACAATCATGGTAGGGGCAGGGCT
>DATEKX010000415.1:0-2900 GCA_035277165.1 Blastocatellia bacterium
TTCGCACTTCCTGGCTATTCGGCAAGGGGGGAAAGAATTTCGGGAGCCGGTTGTTTGAATACGCCAGTAAGTCGCCCCGCTTGAAAGGCGTGAGCGATCAGACTTCTATCCCTACTTTTGCGCCGGACCTTGCCGCGCGCATCGAAGAGATTATCAACCTCAAAGCGCACGGGTTATATCAAATCACAAACACAGGCGTCGCCACATGGCTTGAATTCGCGCTGTTGGCGCTTGAGATGGCAGGAATTAAAGACGTTGAAATCGAGCCTGTCACTCGTCAGGCGTTGAATCAGGCGGCTCCGCGCCCGCAAAACTCTGCAATGCGATGCCTGCTTTCAGAAAAGCTCGGACTTGCGCCACTGCGCCACTGGCAGGATGCGCTTGCCGATTTCGTCCGCGAATGCGCGTAGCTAGAGTTAGCTGAACATCTGAACTTCAATCAGCCGCGCGCCCGTAAATTTCGGTCATCTCTTTGAGCCTGCTGCTCAGTTTTTCAGTCAGCGCGCCGGATTTGAATCGCCATCCCCAGTTGCCTTCCTCGCTAGCGGGAAGGTTCATGCGCGCCTCAGCATCAAGCCCCAGCAAATCCTGAAGCGCGATGATTGCGATGTCTGCCACGGACGCAAGCGCCGCGCGTATGAAGTCCCAGTGAATCTCTTTTCCATTAGAGTGAAGGTACTTCTTGCAAAACCTTCGCTCGCGCCCGATCTGCTCGGCATCGAGCGTAGTGCCATCACCCGCTTGCGCGTTGAACCAGCCGACGACCGTATCGTTGTCGTGCGTGCCTGTGTAGACAACCGTGTTATGAATGTAGTTGTGCGGCAGGTGAGTGTTGTCGCTCGTGCCGCCGAATGCGAATTGCAAAACGCGCATGCCGGGAAACCCCAGCCCATCGCGCAAAGCATGAACATCGGGCGTGATCGTTCCAAGATCTTCAGCAAGCACAGGCAGGTCGCCCAGATTGGCTTTCAAAGTTTCAAAGAGTTCTTTGCCCGGCACCTCGACCCATTTGCCGTTCACGGCAGTCTCGTCGTCTGCGGGCACTTCCCACGAGGCTGCAAATCCACGGAAGTGATCCACGCGCACTATGTCTACAGTCCTGAGCGTTGTGCGCATTCGCTCGACCCACCATCTGTAGCCTGTGGCGCGCATTCTATCCCAGTTGTAAAGCGGGTTGCCCCAAAGCTGGCCCGTGTCGCTGAACAGATCGGGCGGCACGCCTGCGACCACTAAGAGGTTGCCTTCCCGGTCGAGCTTGAACAGGTCAGGGTGCGCCCACACGTCAGCCGAATTGTGCGCGGCGAAGATAGGCATATCGCCGATCAGCTTTATGCCCTTCTGCATGCAATAAGCTTTAAGCTCAAGCCATTGTTTGAAGAATAAATATTGATAGAACTCCTGCGCTTCGATTTCAGCGCCGAGTTCTTCACGCCGGGAGGCGAGGGCCGTCGGCTCGCGCTTCGCAAGTTCAGGTTCCCACGTGTTCCACACGGCATTATCTTTCTCGTCTTTGATGGCAGTGAAGAGGGCATAATCGGCAAGCCACGCGCTTGCATAATGGCGAAAGCCGTTAAGTTGTTCTCGCAGGTTGTTGCTGGGTGAGCGCGTGAAATTGTGGAACGCTTTTTTGAGAATCGCTTTTTTGAACTGTATTACCTTGCCGAAATCAACTCGCTCTGAATCAAGTCTGGGCGCGCTCTTCAGATCGTCATCCGATAAGAGGCCGTCACTGATCAATCGCTCAGGACTGATGAGCAGCGTATTACCTGCGAATGCGGAAAAGCTTTGATAAGGCGAATCGCCATAGCCCGTAGGCCCAAGCGGCATGACCTGCCAGAAACTCTGGCCGCTTGCGACAAGAAAATCAACGAACCCGTAAGCCTCCCGTCCAAGATCGCCTATGCCAAACTTACCGGGCAACGATGTGGGATGCAGAAGGATGCCGCTCGATCTAGCGAATCTCATTTCAATCTCCTCAGATTTTGATTTGATTCTAGCATATCGCTCTTTACATCCCGGCGTGTGATAGTGCAGGCTATTTTATGTGCACGCTTGACAACCACGCGAGTCGTTTGCGACAAACCCACATCGGAGTCTTCAAAGACTGCAATCATCTTTACAGCAAGAGAGGCCAGATGAATGAGTGACGGCAAGGAGCATGCCCGCAGGCTCCCCGTTGGGGCCGAAGTGCTGCCTGAGGGCGGCGCTCATTTTCGAGTGTGGGCACCCCGGCGAAAAAATGTAAAAGTCATCATCGAAGCTCAGGCCGGGCGAGAGCAACAGGTGATCGAACTCGGTAGCGAGCCTGACGGATATTTTTCAGGCACGGCGAAAGCAGCAAACGATGGCTCGCTTTATCGCTTCAAGCTGGATGCGGACGAAAAGCTTTACCCCGACCCGGCTTCGCGCTTTCAACCCGACGGGCCGCACGGCCCTTCTCAAATAATTGATCCGAGCAGATTCGAATGGACGAATACGAATTGGCCGGGCGTGCGGCTCAAAGGCCAGGTCATTTATGAAATGCACATTGGCACTTTCACACGCGAAGGCACTTGGGAATCTGCGAGCCGGGAACTTGAAGAACTTGCGCGCGTCGGCATCACAGTCATCGAAGTCATGCCCATCCACGAATTCCCCGGCAACTTTGGCTGGGGTTATGACGGCGTTGATCTGTTCGCGCCCGCTCATCTTTACGGCACGGCGGATGATTTTCGCCGCTTCGTTGATCGCGCGCACGCGTTTCAAATAGGCGTGATACTCGATGTCGTTTACAATCACTTCGGGCCGGACGGAAATTATCTCAGGCAATTTTCGGAAGACTATTTCACTGACAAGCACATTACGGACTGGGGCGAGGCCATTAATTTTTACGCTGAAAACTCTGCGCCCGTGCGCGAATT
>DATEKX010000416.1:0-3725 GCA_035277165.1 Blastocatellia bacterium
GCAAGCCGAGGCCATCGGCGCGCAGTTGATTGACGTACTCCATTAAGATAAGCCCCTTTTGTACGGACAATCCGAAGTGAGCAAGCAAGCCGATGATTGATGATACGTTGAGCGTAGTCCCTGTAACCCAAAGCGCTATGAAACCACCCGCAAGCGCCAGCGGAATCGTCGAAGCAATCAACAGGACTTGCCAGATGGAACGAAAGGCAAGATACAGGAGCAGAAAGACCAGCATCGCTGAGATCACAAACGCTCTCGCAAGTTCGCTCGTCAGTTCTTGCTGGCGTTCGTAGCCGCCGCCGTAGCTTACAAAATAGCCATCAGGCAGCGCAAAACCTGACATGCTCTTTTCAATATCGTGGACTACGGCGCTCACATCACGTCCCTGTACGTTCATAGAAACCTGAATGCGCCTCACCTGATCTTCGCGCTTGATGGTCGAAGGGCCGCGCTGTATGCGAATGTCAGCTATATCGCTGAGCGGAACCTTCTGCCCCGTAGCCGCGTCCATCATCAAGCCCGCGAGTTTTTCAGGAGCATCGCGGTATTGTTCGTGCAGGCGCATAACAACCGGATACTCTTTAAGCTGGTCTTTGATGACCGTAGTAACTTCTCTGCCGCCGAGCAACGCTTCGATTGTGTGGCCGATCTCGCCGGGGTTGAGACCAAAGCGAGATGCGCGCTCGCGGTCAACCGCGATGATGACTTGCGGCACGCCTCCCAAAGGCTCAAGCCGCACGTCGACAACGCCGGGCACTTTCTCAACCATCGTCTTAACCTCTGCGCCCTTCTGCGCCAGCGTGTCCAGATTGCTGCCAAAAATTTTCACCGTCAGCGCAGCCGATGTGCCTGAGATCGATTCGGCTATTCGCATATTCAGAGGCGTAGTGATTGACGTGGTTGCGCCGGGAACTTTCTTCAATTGTTCGCGAACCCAAGCTTCAATTTCAGGAATCGTGTGTTCGCGTTTTTGTCGCGGCACCAACTGAACATAGATTTCAGCCGTATTGACAGGCATCGGGTCTTCAGATCTTTCGGCTCTGCCTACGGGTTGAATGACAGCCGCAACATCGGGGCCGCCGTCGAGCACCTTTGTTACTTGCGAAGCGATGCGATCAGTCTCGCCGAGACTCGTGCTTGATCCGGTCGCCACCTCGACTACCAATGCGCCTTCGTCCATCTTCGGCAATAGCTCTGTGCCTAAGAACGGAAGCACAATCAGCGATAACGCGAATATCGCCGCAGCCATAGTCACGGCGAGAACGGGGCGGCGCAGCGAAGCGCTCAACACGGGTTCATAAACGCGCTCGCACTGCTTTGCCAGCCAGCTTTCTTCTTTGAGCCGGGGCGCGACCTTTCTGAGCAATGTGTAGCAAAGCGCAGGCGTGAGGGTCAGCGATAATAAAAGCCCGACTGCCATCAGCACAATGACAGTGATCGCGAATGGGCCGAGTATCTTTCCTTCGAGGCCGGACAAAAAAAGCAGCGGCAGGAATACGACTATAATGATAGCCGTCGAATAAGCCGCTGGCCGCCGCACTTCGCTTGCGCCTTTGAGCGTGGCAAGCAGCGAGTCCTTAGGATTATTTTTCAGATGGCGGAATATGTTTTCGGTGTCAACGATGGCCGCATCAATCATGATGCCGAGTCCGACCGCAAGCCCGCCCAACGACATGATGTTGAGCGTGACTCCGAGCAGGCGCAGGAAGATGAAGTTAATCACAACGGCAACCGGAATCGTTATCGCGGCAATGAGCGTCGAGCGAGCGTTGCCGAGAAACAGAAATATAATCAACACCACTGCAATGCCGCCGACCAACAAGGCTTCTTCCAGCGTCTTTGTTGCCGAGTTAATCAATTCCGATTGATCGAAGAAAGGAACTGTCGAAACGCCTTCGGGCAAAAACGGCTTCAACTCGTCGAGCGCTTTCTTTGACTGCTCGACTACTGACAGCGTATCGCTCCCGAACTGCTTAGTGACAGTCATAACAACAGCTTCTTGTTCGCCCGCCCGCGCGATGCCGCGACGCACGGCTGCGCCATCGCGAACATCGGCCACATCACGTATGCGAACAGGAACGCCATCGCGGACTGTGATCACGACGTTCGCTATGTCGTCGAGCGAGTTGATGCGGCCCAGCCCGCGCACATCCATCTCTGTAGCCGCGCCTGTGATAAAGCCGCCTGAAAAATTCTGATTCGATTCGCCGACAGCTTTCACTATCTCGTCGTGCGAAACGTTGTAGGAACGCATGCGCTCAGGATCGAGAGCTATTTCGTATTGGCGGCGTTCGCCGCCGTGCGAAGTGATTCGGATTATTCCGGGCACGGTTTGCAGCTTGTATCGAATGAGGTAATCAGCCGTCTCTTTCAGTTCTTTAGTGTCTGCCTTTCCATTCTCGCTCGCGACGTAAAACAACAACACTTCGCTGAGCCGCGATGCGGCAGACGAAATAACCGGCGGCGCGGTGCCTGCGGGAAAATCGCGCGCCACCGATGATAATCGTTCGGCAAGCAGTTGCCTCGCCAGATAATAATCGGTTCCAAAACGAAACTCCGCTCGCACAGACACTACATCCACTTCCGATTCAGACCAGACTCGCACGACGTTAGGTAAGCTGCGAAATGCGGATTCCAGCGGGCGCGCAATCAGCGTCTCGCCTTCTTGAGCGGCAAGGCCGGGGTTCTCTACAAAGACTGTAATGATCGGCGATGACAGGTCTGGGAACAGATCTGTTTCCATCGCGCGAAACGCCATCAGCCCCAGAAACGATGCCAGTATGATCGCAAAAACTACCAAGAGCCTGTTGCGAAGAGAAAACTCAATCGTGCGATTAAGCAGTCCGCCGTGTTCTTTATCAGTGTTCGTCATGGTGGCCTCCTTCTTCGATTCCGCCCTTCTGCATATTCTTTAACTGATATGCGCCAGCCGTTACTACTTCCTCGCCCGCTTCAACGCCGCTCAGGATTTCCGCCCACTGATAGTTAATCGTTCCCACAGTCACGGGCCTGCGTTCGTAGCGATTGCCTTCTTTCACATAGACGATTTTTACGCCTTCGTCTTCCACGATTGCCGCAACGCGAACCAGCAAGCTATCTTTGCGCACTCCGGTTGCGATGCGCGCTTCGACGGCCATCTCGTGTTTAAGAATCGCGCCTGCGTTTGTTATCCGAGCGCGCACGGGGACGGTTCGCTTCTGCGGGTCTACAGCATTGCCTACGGTTTCGACTCGCCCTTCAAATGGACGATCCGGCAAACCGGGTATCCGCACGGTAATATGTTGTCCGGCTTGCGCGCGCGTAGCTTGCGATTCCGGCAATTGAGCTTCGATGATGACGCTTTCCAGATTCATCACGGTCATCAACTCGCTGCCCTGTGTCACGGCCTGCCCTAAGGATATGTGGCGGTCAACTATTGTGCCCGCGATTGGTGACGCGATGGCGAGCGTGCCGCCATCGCCGTTTGTGCTGGCCCCCAGCGCGTTCAGTGATTGAATGATTCTTCGGACGATGGCGCGGGCTTGCTCAAGTTCACTGGTGATCTGTTGCTGCTCTCGTGTGACCTGAATATTCGAGAGGAAATCGTATTCAGCTTTCGCATTCTTATATTCGACTTCAGCTTCGGCCACTTCTCGGCCAGCAGCAGCGCCGAGCGCGGCGAGTCTCTTTTTTCTTTCGAGATTGTTCTCGGCAAAGTCCAGTTTGTTCTTTGCTTGGATGACAGC
>DATEKX010000417.1:0-8941 GCA_035277165.1 Blastocatellia bacterium
CGCAAGTTCGACTGTCTTCGTCGCAGGCCAGGCGCTCAACACGCAACAGGTCGGCGCAAACACGCTTCAGGCTGTTGTGCCTGCAAACCTCGTCGCTTCGGTCGGACAACTCAAAGTGCTTGTAAGGGACCTGGCCGTTTCTGACCTTGCGTCGGCAAACTATAAAGACCTGACCATCTATGGCCCGCGCATCACAGAGTTGAACCCTGCCGTCGGCAAAGTCGTGGCAGGCACGGGCGATTTCAATCTTTTGATCAAAGGTCAGAATTTCCGCAACGGCTCGCACGTAGAGGTCAACGGCCTGCCGCTTCCCGAAAGCGCAATTCGCAAGACGAGCCTCTCGACTATCAAGGTTGTCGTGCCGAAGAGTTTCTTTCAGGATGCAGGCACACTCAGCGTTGCCGTGCGTAATGCAGAAGGCAGCGTGTCCGAAGCGGGCGAGATCAATGTTCACG
The DNA here is from genome assembly GCA_035277165.1 of Blastocatellia bacterium. Classification (GTDB taxonomy): domain Bacteria; phylum Acidobacteriota; class Blastocatellia; order UBA7656; family UBA7656; genus DATEKX01. The sequence continues at coordinate 456 of DATEKX010000417.1, forward strand.
CGCCACAGATAGTGAAATTCGGACAGGCAAAAGTGATGGCCGGAATTACGAGCACTCGAATAGACATTCGCGGCCAGAACTTCCGACGTGGCGCGCGTGTATATATCGGAAATGGAAGCGACATGAACGTGCTGCTCGGAAAGCGGCAGATTCGTTTTCGCAATAGCACGCATATCGCCGTCACGCTCAAAGGCGATTTGAACAAGTTGCTTGCGCAGCCCGGCACTTTGCAATTCAACGTGGTCAACCCGAATGATGGCGACGGCGTATCGTCAAAGAAAACGACGCTCGATATCGTCGGGCCTAACATCTCAAATGCTCAGATAGAGACTGTACAAAACGACGACCGCGTGCGCCGTATGGTGATCGAAGGCGCGAACTTCCGCAAAGGCGCGATGGTCGAATTCGTCAAAGGCGATGCGGTCATTCGCCAGCAGACGCCTGAAAGCATAAAAGGCGACCGGCTGACGATTACGGTTCGAGCAAGAATGATTGATGCGATGGGCAACTTCCGCGTGCGTGTGGTCAATCCCGGCAATGTGGCTTCAATCGCATTCCAGCCGCAACAAAGCGAGCTTGCATCAAGCAACGAAGACGATTAGGCGGCTGAGTCGAATGTTTATCGCGAAAGGCGGAACCAAATAGTGGTTCCGCCTTTTTATTTTAAGCCCCCTCGACTTTACTCGCCCATCAATTCGCCGGTCGTTTCGGGCCGTCTCAGTACGTAGCCCGCGCCGCGCACCGTATGAATGAGCTTTACGGGGAAATTGCGGTCTATCTTGTTGCGCAGATAGTTCACGTATACGTCAATGACGTTTGTGAATGCGTCGAAAGTTTCGTCCCACACTTTCTCTGCCAGCACTGTGCGCGACAGCACCTGATCAGGGTGGCGCATGAAACATTCGAGCAAAGCGAACTCTTTCGAGGTAAGTTGAATCGGAAGGCTTGCGCGCGAAACCCTGCGCGTGAGCGGGTCGAGCAGGAGATCGCCTATCTGCAAACGCAGATTGACTTCGTTGCGCTCGCGGCGGCGAAGCGCGCGAATGCGAGCAAGCAATTCGGCGAACGCGAACGGCTTTGTAAGGTAATCATCAGCGCCGCTATCGAGTCCGCGCACTTTCATATCAACCGAATCGCGCGCTGTGAGCAACAACACGGGCGTGGCGATGCGATCTTGCCTGAGACGGCGACAAACTTCGATGCCGTCGAGAAGCGGCAGCGTGATGTCGAGAATTACAAGATCGTAAGTGGCCGCCTTTGCGCGAAACAACCCGTCTTCACCATCGGGCGAGATGTCTACAACCGCACCTTCCTCTTCGAGTCCGCGCTTGATGAAGGCAGCCATCTTCGCTTCGTCTTCGACAACCAAAATTCGCATCGGCGAAAGTATAGCAGAACGAAGCGCAGAATTTAGAGGCCAGAGGCGCGGAAGAAATGATGAATGCGGAATGCGGAATGCGGAATTGGTAGAGATTCTTAATTCATCATTCCGCGTTCATACTTCATCGTTTCTCCCGCGCCTCTGGCCTCTCTCTTTCCTCTTGCGCTGTGCTATAATCTCAATGGTTCTTTGGAGTGGATTGGACGGTTGCTGGCGTCTGAGAATTTTAAATTTGAGATTTCAGATTTGAAATTCGAGGAGCGAGAGGAAAGTCCGAACACCGCAGAGCAACGGACTGGCTAACGGCCAGGCGGGGCGACCCGACGACAAGTGCAACAGAGAATAGACCAGCCGATGGCCTTGCGAGGCACAGCCTCCCCAGGCACAGGTGATGGGTGAAACGGTGGCGGTAAGAGCCCACCAGCACGGGTGGTGACACCAAGTGGCTAGGCAAACTCTCCGTGGTGCAAGACCAAATAGGGAGGCGTCAAAAAGGGCTGCTCGCCCGAAACGCGCTTGCGCGTTACGACCTCCGGGTAGGTCGCTTGAGCGAGCGGAGCAATCCGCCGCCTAGATGAATGACCGTCACTCGGCTTTTCGGCTTTGCCGAAAACCAGTACAGAATTCGGCTTACAGATCCACTTCGATTAACTGAGATCGGCGGGCGATGAGCGATAATATATTTATCGCTCATCGTTCGTCTCGCACGAGCTTCTAATCAGCGTCGGAGAATAATAGTGGATAAGAACAAATATCTGGTCGGCTTCATTTGTTTGGTCATTGGTTTTATGGTCAGCTATTTTTGGACTTCTAATTACAACAAGTCCAACGCGCCCGTGGCCGCAAGCGGGCAACCCGCCGGGATGCCGGGTGGAGGCGCGCCAAACCAGCAGGCCATGATGGCTCAGGTGCAGCAGGGTATAGAAAAAGCAAAGAATAATCCCAAAGATTTCCAAGCTCAGATTGGCGCTGCAAGATTGTTTGCTCAGGTCGGCAGAGATGCTGAAACAGTTGAATACCTGGAAAAAGCATACGTCATCAACCCTGAGGAATTTATCAAGCAAAGCAAGACAGACCTTGAAGGCGCGCTCGGATTTATGGGATTGTACCACGCCGAGCAGAAAAAATTTGAAGAGGCTGAAACCTGGTTTCACCGCGCGCTCGAAGCAAATCCAAATGACGCCAGAGTGCGAGTCGAGCTTGCCACGACCTTCATTCAGCGCCAGCCACCTGCGCCCGACAAAGCTATTCAGGAACTTCAACTCGCGCTTAAATCGAATGCGAAAGACGCGCACGCGCTCGGTCATCTCATCGAAGCATATGCGCTGAAGAAAGACGCTCGCGGAGCTGAAGAGGCATTGAACAATTTGAAAGCAGCCGACCCGGCCAATCAGAGGATCGCCTCTTTGCAAAATCTGGTTGCAGACCTCAAGGCGGGTAAGTCGGTCTCGATTCCCAAAGAGTAAGCTACAACAGCCATGGTTCTGCGATTTCTACTCTATAGCTTCATTGCCTACCTCGTACTGCGATTAATCCGTTGGCTGTTCACCCCTTCTCGCCCAAAGCAGGCTGCGCGCGCGCGCAGGGCCGCGCAAATGGTCCGTTGCGAGGCATGTGGAATGTTTATAACTAAAAGCAGCGCTTTAATGGCCGGAGATAGGGATTTTTGCTCCAAAACTTGCCTGGAACAGAAGGCTCACAGTGCTTAAAGATCCCTAAAAATATTACCCAGCCACGCAGATAATTGCATCGTGCCGCAAAGTTTTTCCGTCTATTGTTAATGGAGAGAGAAAAAAGCAGTTGTTTTCCCCTCCATCTGGTTTGGTTGCTTTGGCAGAGCGGGTAAGCCAGATCACAGTGTTGATGATCTCCGTTCTCATCAATTAGCATCACTAAATAATGTGGCGCTTAAACCGTTGTGGAGTTGATTACAAATACCAATGAGGTTGATTGATCCATTATATCGTTTATTTAAGTGGGAAAAGCCGGAAGCCGGTTTGAAGGCAGGCCTTCCCGTACCGCAGTGCCCTAACGAAGCTCAAATCCTTACATATTCCGAAGGCAAGCTTTCGCCTCGCATGCGCGCGGAACTGGAAAGCCATTTCGCCACCTGTAATGATTGCCGCAGTCTTTTGGTACTACTCACTCGATTTAATAACGAACCGTTCGAAAACGTTACTCCTATATCCGAAGAAGGAGTGAAAAAACAGACAGCTAGAATACTTGCCTTCATCGAAAACGACGAGCAAAGACGCAACACAGCCCGCCACAAAGGCGACAGTACTGTACAGATACCGGGGGAGAAAAAAGGATTCTTTGTCCCGTATCCTCAGCTTGCAATGGTCGCGCTTATCATTTGCGCGATCTCGGCAGGCTTCTTCGTCTGGCAAAACAATAGTCAGCAATCTGAGACGGAAGCGATGCAACTTCTTGCACAAGCAATGAAGGAAGAGCGACGAAGCGAAATGCGAATCTCAGGCGGATTCGATCATTCAGGTTATACGGAGACTCGCGGCACAGTCGAAAGCGACGACCTTAAATTGAGGAAGGCTTTGAACAAAGTGAAGTCTGGCGGAAAAGTCGAAGCGCAAATGATTCTGGCCAGGGCTCACCTCGCGTTTGAAAAGCCAGAGCACACGCAGCAGGCGCTTGATATACTTGCACAGCTTATGTCTAAGGGTATCGAGTCGCCCGAACTCCTGAATGATCATGGGGTCGCCAATTACCAGATGAAGAAATACGACGAGGCAATCGAAGACTTCAACAAGGCGCTTGATAAAAAGCCCGATTACGAGGAAGCTCTCTTCAACAGGGCGCTCGCCGAGGTACGCCTGTACCGTTACTCGGATGCGAAGCAATCCTGGCAGCAATTCATAAAATTGTCCTCTGACGCCAAATGGATAGACGAAGCTGAGAAACGATTGAACGCGCTTTCAAAGTTTACGAATCAATGACGGCCTGCTTTTACCTTCGCTTGAACCCCAACTGTTGATCGTTCTATCAATCAGTTTTCCTGAGAAGGTATCTTTATTTTATCCACGCGTCGCTGATCACAGTATCAACGGTGACAGGCACGCTACGGATAAACGCGCGCGCGGCGGTGACCATCTCGCGCTCAAGTATGGCGGCGCACTCTTCGGCTTGCGCTTCTGCGACTTCGACGACTATCTCGTCGTGTATGCAGTTGACTATCTGTGCGTCTAAAGGTTTAAGCGCGTCGTAGAGCAACGCAAGCGCGCGCTTAATGATGTCAGCGCTCGACCCCTGTATCGGCGCATTCTTGCCCAGCCTTTGATTTGCCGCTACCTGCGAACGGTCATTCGCATCGAAGGTGAAATAAATCAATCGGCCTGAGCGCGTGCGAGATTCGCGTTCCTCAATGGCGCGGTTTGCTGCTTCGCGCAGGAACGCAGCCACGCCGCTGTATGCCGCAAAGTATTTTCTGATTAGTCCTTCGCTTTCTTCCGCAGAGCAATCAATACGTGCTGCGAGTCCCGGCGCGCCAAGGCCATACATTATGCCGTAGTTGAGTTGTTTGGCTGCCGCGCGCTGGGTCTTGCTCACCTGTTCGAGCGGGATGCCGAACATCTGGCTCGCAGTCACGCAATGAAGGTCTTCGCCTGAAAGCAAAGCCTTCACAAGCGCGGTGTCCTGAGACCAGTCTGCCAGTATGCGAAGCTCTATCTGCGAATAATCGGCAATCACGAGCTTGCGCCCCTGTGGAGCGCGAAAGCATGAACGGTATTCAACCGTGTGAGGCACTTGCTGGAGATTCGGATCGCTACAACTCATTCTTCCGCCAGTCGCGCCTATCTGGCGGAAGTCTGCATGCAGACGCCCCGTGACAGAGTGAATGTGTTCGAGCAGCGACAGTCCGTAACTTGAGAGCGATTTTTGTACGCTGCGATATTCGAGCAGCTTTCGGATGGCCGGATGTTCTTTTGCGAGCGGTTGAAGCTGCCAGCTTCGAGTGCCTTCAACCTTGATGCCCATGCGCGCGAGCGCCTGAGTCACCTGCGAAGGGCTGTCGAGATTGATGTTCGGCGGCTCGTCGAAAAGCGAGAGTTGCGGGATGCCTGCCGCAAGCTCGCGTTTGAGTTCGCCAGAAAGCGATTCGTGCACGCGCTCGACGCCTGAAACAAGCCCGCGCCAGCAATCAGCGTTAATCGCCATCCCTGTAAGTTCCATCGCCGCGAGCGGCAGCACGCAATCGAATTCGAGCTTCGCCGCCTCTTCCAAGCCTGCTGCGGCCAGCTTTTCAGCCAGCGCGTCACGAAGCGGCAGCATCAGCGCGGCGTCCTTTGCGGCGTATTCGTATTGAATATTATTGAGCGTGCCCGACCAATCGCTCACCTGCATCGATTTATCTATAATCTCGCCCAGATGCCGGTCGGCGACGGCGGCAAGCCCGTGCCCGCCTTCACTTCGCCCCGCGCCTATCAACTGGCTCGCAAGCATGGTATCGAATATTCCGCGCACTTCGAGCTTGAAATGATGAAGCAGCATCTTCACATCGAACTTCGCGTTGTGAAATATTTTAATGACCTGCTCGGATGCGAATAGTTCTCGAAAGCGTGGGTGATCGAGCGCCGCGACCTGAAATAAATCGAAGACGAAAGCATGATCGAGCGTTGCGATTTGAAGTAATCGCACGCGGCTGAGAAGAGGGTCCAGCCCTGTTGTCTCCGTGTCAACGCCGAGTATGGGATGGCCGGAAATGGCTCCCAGAGCCTGTTCCACGACATCCTCGGATGTAACGAGTGTGAAAGATGACTTGCTCAATAGCTCTGCCTTTTCATGAAATCCATAGCTGAAGATTCTCGCATCAAGGCTGCCTACAATCAACCTTTGATCGTATCGCGCGCGTATTAAAAGAATCCCGAATTTGACACGAGGCAATCCCAAAAGGGAACATTGGCTGTCTGTGACTCAGTTTACTCGCTATCGCCAACCGGAGTCATTGCATTGTTTGAGCATTGTTACCCGAACGGCACGGTAATTGGTTAGGATTCGACGGAAACCTTTGCTCAATATTAAAAAACCAAGCTGCAACGAAGGAGAATGCCATGAAACTGACGCGCTTTTTGTTTCTAGTCGCTGCGCTAAGCTTAAACATAATTGCTCCAATCGCATTTGCTCAAGATGCAAAGCAGAAAGCGATGAATCAACCGGCTTCTGTTACGGATGCTGCTCGGATGGCTCGCCTGGATATGACTCTTGAAAATCTCCGGCAGGAGTTAAAGATACCGGCTCTTTCCGCCGCCATAGTGAAAGATCAAAAGGTAGTCTGGGCGAAAGGATTCGGCTACGCAGACGTTGAAAACAAGATTCCTGCAACCGAGCATACCTCTTATCATCTTGCATCGCTGACGAAGACCTTTGCTTCGACGATACTGATGCAACTCGTTCAGGAAGGGAAAATTAATCTTGATGACCCCGTTTCAAAGTACGGCATTACACTCGAAAGCAACGGAGTCATCAGGGTGAAGCATCTGTTTTCGCACACGTCTGAAGGCAATCCCGGCGAGCGGTACAGCTACAACGGAAATCGTTTCGGCGAGCTGGATAAAGTTATCAGGAAAGCAACGGGCAAGTCTTTTGCCGAGCTAGTAATTGCAAACATTCTCGACCCGCTCGATATGAAAGAGACTGCTCCGAACATGCCGAATATTTTGAAAACGAAATCACCCGCCGGTACAGATCAAAAGATGGAAGACGAGGTGAAAGCCGCCTTGACGAGCTTGTTGGCAGGGTTCAGCGCAGGCAATGTTGATCAGATCGAAAAATATTTCACGCCTGAGTTGAACAGCTTTCCGCGTGATGGCGGGTTGTTGACGGCGTTTGCAGACCTGGCGCGGCTTCGAGGCTGGTTCCACACAGGTCTCAAACTCACTTTCGATATTCACGATCTCGAAGCAGCCGTTTATGGCAACACTGCTCTTACGACATGCATAATTGACGGGACTGCTTCTTTTCCCGGCGACCCCCTTCGCAAAGAAGGGCCGTGGCGCGCCTCTTACATATGGAATAAACAATCCGGCGCATGGAAGCTCATTCACGCGCACGAGTCTTTGCTCGAAGGATCATTGATTACCGAAAAGCATCAACAAAGATTCGACGCGGTTTCAAAAACGCTCGCCCAGCCTTACGCGCTCGATAAGTCCAACATAGTAAAATCCGCCTACCCGACGCATTTCAGCGCGTCAGCCGGATTGATATCTTCCGTTCTCGACATGGCTAAATACGACATTGCCATAGACCAAAACAGGTTTCTCAAGAAAGAGACTCAACAGCTTGCTTTCACTCCCACTGTTTCAACGAAAGGCGAACGGCTGCCTTACGGGCTTGGATGGTTCACGCAGAATTACAAGGGCACGCGATTAATCTGGCACTATGGATACTGGACGTGCAATTCGTCGCTAATCTTGAAAGTGCCTGACCGCAACATCACTTTCATCGCAATGGCAAACACGGACAACCTCAGCCGTCCGACCGATCTCGGCGCTGGCGACGTGACAAGCTCGCCTGTCGGTTTGGCTTTCTTAAAGACATTCGTTTTCCCTGAAATGTTCGGCGAATCGTTGCCTGAAATAAACTGGCAGGCTCCGTCTCAACAGTTGAAAGATCAACTGAAGCTGATGACCGGGAAACCTTATGCCGACCTCTACACTAAAGAATTGGTAGTTCAGACCAGAATGCTTTCAAGCGTCGGAAAAACAGATGATGCATCGCGACTATTTCAGGTATACGGCGATATGTACCTGAAAAAATTGCCCGAAGACCTCTTAAAGAAAACGGCCATTGCCGAGATCATCCGCGTAAAAGATGATGAAGACAAAACAGTTGAATTCAGTCTGCCTCGCACGCAGAGCGTTCGCATTTTTGCGATTGGCGAAGGGCAGGGCGGAGAAATGTTTGATTACGGCTGGATCGAGAGCCTGGAGAATGGCAAGCCGGTTTGGGAAATGAAAGTGTTGAGCACCGAGCCTGCCGGGGGCGCAGGAAAGAATCGCAAAGTTGATACGGTTATCACGCTGCCAGCGGGAAAGTACAAACTGCGCTACAAGTCCGACGACTCGCATTCGTTTGATAATTGGAACAGTCT
>DATEKX010000418.1:0-3669 GCA_035277165.1 Blastocatellia bacterium
AAACGCGCGGCATATCGCCGAGCCCCATAAATACAAGAGCAATACTGACGACCGAAACGAGCCTTACCAGTACAGAGATAAACATGAAATGACTCCTTTGCTCACCGGGTATTCGTCGGCTTTACTATGACATCATCAATCGAGAACTTCTCAGAGCCGACGGTACGAAATCCAATCCCGCCGTAGGGGAAGGTCTTTTGAGAATCTTTAAAACTGCATAATATCTTCGCCCCGGGCAGATGAATAGTTTGCTTTATTTCGTTGTCAATCACTTGGATTTCTATTTCGTATTGTTTGTCCTGCACGAGAGGAAATGCTTGTACTTTACGATCCACATATTTTTCAAGATCGAACTGACCGCCCTTCACGATGTAAGTGTAGAACCCCTGCGGAAGCTTTCCGCTCGGGCCCGAGAGGTAAAACAGGTAGTAATTTTCCGAGTCCTGCAAGCGTAACGCCCAAGCCGCGCCGCCATCGTTTCCCGGCCTGAGAATGAAACTCATGATGAAGTTTGTGTAGTGTCTGTATACGTCTGCAATCGGATAACCGATCTCCGGCGCGTTCTCTATATAAAGACGGTTATTTGAAAAATCCCAACCTGAAGCAGGCTCATGCCAAACATCTTTGTTATAGGTCTCGAAGTAATCATCAAACTCCTCCGGGGTCGGTAAAGGCTTGTTATGAAGAAGCAAAAACAGCAGCCCCCCGATGAGTAAAGCCGCAAAGAACGCAATCAGATAACGCCATCGCCACCAGAAAAACACAGGGCCTTTCAAGAGCTTCCACATCTTCTCTACTTCGGCTAACCCACAGCCTCTGGATGATTCGGCCCAATTCAAAAGCATACCTATGCGCTCACTTTGCTCGGCAGGCATTGAAGGCACCAGTCCGGCAGGCACTTTGAGCAAAAAAACCAGTATGTTGAATCTTTGCACAGGCAGGCGTTGAAGCTTCCTCAACAGGGCCATATGCTGTTGAGGTGAATATTTCTCTCGAATTCCTGGTGGCGATGGAGCGGGAATCTTATCGAGTATGATACTCGTCGTGTTACTGTTGTCGGGGAATTCTCCGGGATAGGCTGGCATTTCCCGAGGTTTTCGAGAACGGCGCTCGCTGAAAGCTCCTAAAATCGCAATGCGGGCGTCCGCCATTGAAAGCCCGACCAGATCTATATAAATAATGGTTAATAGCAGCCCGTCAGGTTTACAGTCTTGCACGCGAATCGGAACAAGTATGCCTTTCTCGCCTCTGGGGTCACGGGCTAAAGCATTTGTCCATTCCGTGTGAGTGTATTCAGCTTTGAGATAATTATCCGATAATATCGCAATGGTCTTTCGCGTCGTAGTAACGGCCTCCTGCATCTGTTCGATAAAGTTTCCGCCCGCGTTGAAATCCCAAAGTTGAATCACAACCGAGTAGCCTTCTTCTTCAAGAAGCCAGGCTATCCATTCAGCCCATTTCTTATCAGCCTTGTTATAGCTGATGAAAAAGTCTTTCATTTCAGGCTTTTCCTCAGCTTTAGCGCCTACGAGCTCATTTATCACAGTGCTGTCACTCATCTTATTCAGGTTTCCTGTACATATATGTTAAATGAGTGGAAATATTACAAAGCTGAGGTCGGCGGAGGTACGCAATGCCGTAATGCAGGTTTTGTCTGGCGAATATATTCGGCTGGATAGCATGCGGCGGAGAGAAATCTTCGCCGCATGCTATTGAGATTTGTAGTTCTTATCCTAAAGCTTTCGCTTTATATATCGAGGTTCTTCACATCCAGCGCGTTGTCCTCGATGAACCTGCGCCGAGGCTCGACCGCATCGCCCATCAGGACTGTAAACATCTCGTCTGTTTCGACCGCGTCGTTCACCTGCACGTTGAGTATCGTGCGCAGGTCGGGATTGAGCGTCGTCGCCCATAATTGCTCAGGGTTCATCTCGCCCAGCCCTTTGTATCGCTGAATCGTGATGTCTTTCTTAGCAGCCGTCATCACGTGATCCAACAGCGCAACGCGCGAATCAACAGTCGTCTGATTGTCATTTTCCGTAATGACGAAAGGCGGACGACTCAGGTCTTGAAGATCGCCGTACAACTTCACGGCGTTCTGGAACTCGACGTGAGTCGCAAGCTCCCAATCAATCGTGATGCGACCGTTGCCACGCGAACGAGCTATCACTATTTCAAACGTGCCGTGCTCTTCGTCCTGCTCGATAGATGTCTCGTAACCGGCTTGTTCGAGCGCGGCGGCGACCTTCTGCAAGAGCTTCTCTTTGACGAAGACCTCGTGCAACTTCACACCATCTTTCGCAGACATCACGCCTTCAGGCCCGGCCAGCGCATCAATCACAACGTTGACGATCTGCCGGTCATGCACCCGTCGTTCGAGCTTGTCTACATAGGTGACCAGTTCGCCGAGCTTTTCAAGCATCTTTCTGAGCACCGCGCCTTTAAACTGCGCGCCCGTCGTCTTCACCGTTACGGTGACGTTTTCGGTCGCTTTGCCCATCAGGAATTTCTGCAAATCTTTCTCGTCGCGCAGGTACTGTTCGCTTCGGCCTTTCTTGATCTTGAACAGCGGCGGCTGCGCGATATAGATGTGGCCGTGATCAATCAATTCGGGCATCTGGCGATAGAAGAACGTCAGCAACAGCGTGCGAATGTGCGAGCCGTCAACGTCTGCGTCGCACAGCAGGATGATGCGACCATAGCGCAGCTTTGCAAGGTCGAAATCGTTTTTGCCTATGCCCGTGCCGAGCGCCGTTATCAACGCGCGAATCTCTGAATGCGAGAGCATCTTGTCATAGCGCGCTTTCTCGACGTTCAGGATTTTACCCTTGAGCGGCAAAATAGCTTGAGTGGAGCGATCACGTCCCTGCTTTGCCGAACCGCCTGCCGAATCTCCTTCGACCAAAAACAACTCGCACAGCGCAGGGTCTTTCTCGGCGCAGTCGGCAAGCTTGCCCGGAAGCGATGCGCCGTCGAGCGCGCCTTTGCGTCTGGTCAGATCGCGCGCCTTGCGAGCAGCTTCGCGCGCGCGCGCCGCTTCAATCGCTTTCGCAATGATCTTGCGCGCGACCGTCGGGTTTTCTTCAAAGTGTCGCCCGAGGTTTTCATTGACGAAGGCTTCGACGTTTCCTTTAACGTCTGAATTGAGCTTGCCTTTGGTCTGCCCCTCGAATTGAGGCTGAGGCAGCTTAACGCTTATGACTGCGACGAGTCCTTCGCGCACGTCTTCGGGCGCAAGCTTCTCGTCGTCTTTCTTGAACATCCCTGCCGATTTCGCATAGTTGTTGATCGTGCGAGTGAGCGCCGCGCGAAATCCCGTCAGGTGTGTGCCGCCGTCAACCGTGTTGATGTTGTTTGCAAACGAATGGACGATCTCGTTGTAACTGTCATTGTATTGAATCGCCACTTCAATGCCCACGGGGTCTGTGTCTGTTCCTTCTCTCGAAAAATGAACCGGCTGCGTATGCAGCACGTTCTTGCTTTTATTCAGGTGCTTGACAAATTCGGCGATGCCGCCGCGATAGAAAAAGTCGTGCGTCTTTTCCGTCCGCTCATCATTGATCGTGATGCGAATGCCCGAATTCAAAAACGCCTTCTCGCGCAGCCGCTGCGACAGCGTGTCGAAGTTGAAGTCCGTGAGGTCGAATATCTGCGCGTCGGGTTTGAAAG
>DATEKX010000419.1:0-3612 GCA_035277165.1 Blastocatellia bacterium
TTCCATGCGGCAATTCTGAATACTCCGAATGATACGGTCGTCGGTCGCATGTTGATCGAAGAAAACCTGCTGCCCGCCGACCAGCTTGCAAGCATCTATCGCACGATTCATCAAAGGCTGGCGGACAGGGCCGCTTCTGTGTTCGGAACGTCGGAATATGAAAACGGGTACTACGCCGGGACTGAATACGTTTATCCTGCGCGTGAGCTTGCAGAGTGGCGGCATCGCTTCATTGATTATTTGATTCGCGTTCGTTCGTTCGATGAAGCGCGGCTGCTCATCGCAACAATCCGGCAAGAGCAGGCCGACTATAAACTGGCAATCGCGACTCGTTCGAGCGATGAAAATTCAAATGATTACTCGACGGAAGACAGATACGACTGGCTGCCGCTGGCATCGGCGCTGGTAGAGTTTCGCAGCAATCGCGATGCAACAAAGGCGCTTGCTGAATTGCGCCAGTACTGCGGGCTTGACGACGCGGCGAAGTCGGATTCGGACGTTGTTCAAATAGACGGCAGTCAAATTCAAGGGGGATGTTTGAAAGCTTACGCGCTGCTTGTTGCAGAAGGGCGCGAGAAAGAAGCCGACGCGCTGCTCTATGACGCTTACAGGTTGGCCGTGCGTTCGCGCTTCACGGATGATGCATCGCTGGCGGGTCTCGCGGAAATTGAAGCGCGTCGCGGTCGCGCTGATGAAGCGACGCGCTTGCTTAAACTGCTGGTCGAGCGTTCGACTGATAACCTGAAAGCATTGCGACTTGCCGCCGAGACTGCTGCGCGAATCAACCGCTACACTGATGCGATTGATTTCCGCGAGCAGATAGCGGTGTCTAATCCCGGCGACACGGTGAACAAGCTCGAACTCGCTCGCTTGATCGCAGCGGCGGGTCGCGCAAGCGAAGCGATTGATCGCATAGCGACTTTGATCGGCGAACGCACGACGCCAAACACTCTTCGCGCGCAAGCGGCTGAGGTCGTCGGCGAAATCGCGCGCCGAGACAGTTCGCAAATCTCCCGCGCGGCTTCGTTGTTCGAGCAGCGAGCAGCAGCGGGCGATGCAGGCGCGGCGCTCGTTCGCGCAAGCCTCGCGGAAGCTGCAGGCAATTTTGAACAAGCCCGCGCATCGCTTGCCAGCATCAGCAGCGGGCCGCTCGCGGCTGTCGCTCAAATGAAACTTGGCGTGATTGCGCTCGGCGCGAAACGCGACGCCGAGGCCATAGCAGCTTTCGAGCGAGCTATGTATCTGGACGCGGATGGCAAGATCAGCGATTCGATTGCTTTTCGCGCGTCCGGCCCTCGCGCTCAGTTGATAACGCTGTACAGCCGCACGGGGCGCGATCTGGCCGCGATTCGGCTGGCCGAAGGCGACGGCACAAGTCAGCAATCATTTATCAGTAATGCTGTGCGCAATGCGCTGACTTCTGAAAGCAGTGGAGCGAACACCGAGACTGCCACAGTTTCGTTCGAGCCTTCGTTTGCGGTGGCTCGATCAAAGAACGAAGGTTTGAAGACGATTGCAGAGATGAATGACGCGGCTGCATTGAAGACAAAGACTGATGTGATCTCATCGCTTGTGGACGCAGCAGGGAAGCTAGGTCAGTTTGACAGGGCGATAGCGTTAGAGCGATTGCTCGCAGCCGAGGCGACGCGGCCTGAAGACAAGACGCAAATCGAGAAGCGGCTTGCGGAGATGCTTGCGGCAGAGCGAGCGCGACAACAGAGGCTTGCGTCGCTGTTGCGCGTGGATCAATCGAACACGACACAATCAATCTACGCCGCGCGCGTGATTGGCAAATAGCTGTGGACCGATAAAGTTTGCGAGAGTATTTTTCTCTTGAATTGCTGAAATATTGTAAGCAAGGAGGGTGCGATATGATAGATGTCAAAGAAGCCGCAAAAGGGGCAGCAGAGTATTTTGCCAACCTTTATGATCATAGTACTTACTCGGATTTGCAACTCGAAGAAGTTGAACTTACTGAAGATGAGAAATATTGGCTGATAACGTTGAGCTATGCGTTGAGTCAGGGGCCAACAGGTTCGTTAAATAAGGTTGCGGAAATATTGAATATGCCAACATCTGGGCAGCGAAAGTACAAGCAGTTCAAGATTGATGCGGAAAACGGCAAAGTTCATGCTATGACGATTAGAAAGGTCAGTTAAATGCGATTCGACGACGAGTATATATCCAATCTTTTTTTGCGATATAAGAGAAAGGGAATCTTGGTTGATACCAATTTGCTCCTGTTATATTTCGTCGGCAACTATGACCCCAGAAGAATCCTGAGCTTTGAGCGTACAAAATCCAGAGCATACACAATCGAGGAGTTTATTTTGCTGGTTCATATCTTCGCATTCTTCGACAAAAGAATTACGACTCCGAATATCCTTACGGAAGTCAGTAACCTATCGGGGAAGCTGAGTGACGACGAGAAGCTGAACTATTTTTCCGAGTTTGAAAAACAAACATCCAATTTCGATGAAGAATATACGCCAAGTACGAGCATATGCTCTTTGAAACACTTTAAGAACTTCGGCCTTACGGATTCGGGGATCATAAACTTGGTCAGAGACAAGTACCTTGTGTTGTCGGATGATGGGCCACTTGTAGGGTATCTGCAAAATGTCGGCATTGATGCGGTCAACTTCAATAGCATCCGTTTTTTGGCATGGAACAGATGAACATCGGCATTCAGTTATGAAAAGCCCGATCTTACTTTAGATTTGAGTCAAAGTTATGAAAATCAGCAGACTGATTCTATTAATCGCCGTGGCAGTCGTTGCGCTGTCGCATGTTTCCGACGGGCAGCAGACGCGGCCAGTAAACGAGCAGTTGAAGCTTGCGGGGGTGATGCCGCGCGGCGCTCTTGTCTACGTGCAGGCGCGAGACTTGTCGGCCTTGATGAAGATGTGGATTGCTTCGACCGTGCGCGACAAGTTTTACAAGAGCGCCAGCTTCGATGCGTTTTCAAAGTCGCGTATATGGCTGAAGTTTGCAGCTCGCAAAGACGATTTTGAAAAAGCGCTGGGCTTCGGTTTAAACGAGAGCCGACTGGCCGAACTGGCGGGCAGAGCTTCAGCCGTTTCGATTTACGACATAGGTAAAATTGAAATGGTCTTCGTTACCGAAGTCCCTCGCGAGCGCGCAATCGCTACGATTCTATTTCAAAAGCTCGGAGATTTTCAGGAACGAACTTCCGACGCGGGGCCTTATTACGCGCGCGACGTGACGACCGATGGCGGGCGATTGAATCAGCAGTTTTGCTTTGCGCACTCGAACGGCAAGCTGATTATCACGACGACAGAAGGATTGATGATTCGCGCGCTCGGAAACGCGAAAGCGGCGGGCGCAGATTCATTGCTCGCAGATGTGATGGCGACCGCCGAACAGGCGAAAGGTTTCACTGCGCACGAAGTAAGCCTCTGGCTCGATCAAACTCGGCTTAACCGCAGTCGCCATTTCGACAGCTACTGGATTCATCACAACGTGTCAGGCTCTCGGTCGCTGGCAAACATTGAAAGCGGAATACTCGATCTCAGAATCACTCCTCAAACAATGACCGAGCAGCGATGGTTTAAGATGGCAGCCGGGGCAGGCAGCGACGGAAAAACTCTT
>DATEKX010000420.1:0-13004 GCA_035277165.1 Blastocatellia bacterium
GTTGCATCGGATATGACTGCGCCGGACGAGTCGCGAACAACACCTGATACTGCGCCATCTGCTGCGGCATATGCGACCTGGATTGCAGAAAGAAAGAGCATTATGCCAACTAGCTGATAGGCAATAATTTTCCGTACGCTTAATCTGGGCATTCTTTTCATATTTTTCCTTTGAGCTTCAAGCTCTATGACTGAAAGCTCCGCCTGCCTTTATCTGTTTCATCTGGCAGGCACTGGCAATCAGCCTTATTTAGAATTGGTAAAACGTATAGAGAGCGTTCACGTCTCTCTATGAGTTATTAAGAAGCTCCGTAGGCGCGACCTGTCTATACCACAAAAACTATAGACAGGTCGTCCCTAACGGGAATTCTCAAGCAACTTCTTTGGTTCCCTATTTCCCGTCCAGTGTCACTGTAAAATCGTCGAAGTAGCTTACGCTGTCAGTCTTAGACCAGACGCCCACCTTGCCCGATACGGCTTCAGCCAGCGTGTATTCCAGCAACAGCTTTTCATTGAGGTAAGCTTGCAGGCTCGTGCCGCTGATTCGAATCTTGAGACTGTTCCACTGATTCATGGTGAGCGGAACATTCTCTGTGCCTTTTTTGACGAAGCTGCGTTTCCCTTTGTTGAATGTCCAAAGCACAACATTGTCTTCTTTGCCGTTGAAGCGTACGGTCAAATAATCGCCGTTCGGCTTCAAGTTGAACAAAATGCCCGCGCAGGAATCTAGTTGACCCGATACAAGCTTGAACCGCAGGCTGATTTCGCCGTCGTGAAAGTCTTCGATGTCTTTCGCCACGGCATAGGGGAAGTAAGCGAAAGCTTTCACATTGTCTATGAACTCTTCGTGGCGCGAGCCATAAATCGAGCGAGCCTTTTGAGCAAGCCCGCCCGCCGGTTGGCCGCGCATCCACTGGCGACCATCAACCGCGAGGCATTTCTTGTCGCTGTCTTGAACAACTATCCAGTTGCCGACTACGGAAAGAAATTTGACGGACTCAGCGCCGACTTTTTCTTTCGACAGGTCTACGTGAATGCTCTTGTGGCCGCCCGCTTTTTTCGCTTTTTGCGCGCCGACAGGCATAACAAGTGAAAGTGCAATCAGTGTGATGGTCAAAGCAAAACGAAACTTCATCTATTATCTCCTTCATTTTCGAGTCAACCACCATGCCGTTATTACGGCCAGCGGCCAGATAATATAAAAAATCCAGGTCGCGCCTTTGGGACGAGCGGCCAGCGGATAGCCCGCAAAGCTGTCTTCCTCGACGCGATCCGGCGGATTGATTCCGGCCAACTCGTAAAGCTGTTCCAGAACTATCGGCTCAGTAGTAGACCGATTCATCACTTTGCGGTCGCCGAGTTCATACCATATTTCGCCGTAATGATCTTCGGCGTCTTCAAAAAGCCCCGTGCGACTTCGAGCCGCGTAATCAACATCTACGCGAGGCAATATGCGCCGCAGCTTGCTCAGTATGCTTCGCTCCAAATCCATCAAGCGCGGGTCTTCGGGCGATAAATAAACCGTCGCGCGCAGTGGTTCGTGAATCTGTCTGAGCGCTGCTTCATCAGCCGGTGAAAAAGAGTTGCGGCGGTTCTCGCTCACATCCCAGCTTGAACGCAATTGAGCGCCCGAGGCTGCGACTGCCAGCGCGACAGTAACTATGATCGCCGTCGCAAACAGGCGGTAACGCAGGCTTCGACCCGTGTGCAGCCATGCAGTTGCCAGAGCGAAGCCGGAAAGCCCGAAAGCCGCTACGACGATCACAGTGCTCAATCGGAGCAGCCCTTGTTCAAACACGCGCAAGGCCGCGACAGGCGTATAGACGGCCACTTCTTGTAGCCAACCGCCTCGGCCCGCAGCGATGAAGTCGAGCGCCCACGTGCCAACGGTAAAACCCAGAGTCACGATGGCTGCACTCGCTGCGCTCTCCGCCAGAGCCGCCGCTGCAACCGCGATGCCTGCGGCAATTGTCATTCGCAGCAGATGGCCCAGCAGCAGGTTCAAAGTTTCCGGCCAGTAGATGTGCCCCCCGTATGATAGCCACATCCCCAACGCGAGCAGTCCCGGCATCCACGCGAGCAGCCCTCCGGCTAGTAACACAAGACCTTTTGCCGTTATCTTCGTTGCGAGGCTCGAAGGCAGTTGAAGTAAGAGCTTTAACGCTCCGCTCTCTTTTTCAGCCGCTATCAAACGAATCGCAACGAAAGGAAAGAGCAGCGTTACGGCCAGATCATATGCTCCGAAGGTCGGAGCAAGCAGGCCGTCGAGCGGCGTCAAGCCTTGAGGCAAAGCTGCAGGCCCGCCGTCTATGCCGCTGGCTTCGCCGTAAAGCTCAACCGCAGTTATAAAACTGTTGCCGACCAGCGGCCCGATCATCACGAGCAGGAGCCAGTAAGCTCGCGACCCTGTCAGCTCGCGCCATTCTTTGCCAATCAACCTGAGCAGATTATGTGAGCGCAAGAAAAATCTCCTCAAGTCCGCCTTCCGTAAGGTTCGCTTGAAGGCGCAATTCAGGGATGGTTCCTTCTCCGACCATCTTTCCCGCGCTCAACAGCACGAGCCGGTCGCAGACTCGCGCGGCGTCCACGAGTTGATGAATCGAAAGCATCAATGCGCGACCACGCGCGGCGTGATCTTTGAGCAGCGACATCACATCCCTGGTTTGTCTGAGGTCGAGGCCGTCGAATGGCTCATCGAGCATTAAAAGCGGGTGCGGCGTCAAAAGCGCGAGCGCGAGCAGCGACCGTTTGCGCTCTCCTTTCGAAAGCGACTTTATTCGCGCTTTCATCAGCCGCTCTAACTTCAAAGGCTCGACCAGGTCTTTGGCTTTCACCTCAGAGCGAGCATACAGATTTTCAAAGAACCCAAGCGCCCATCCGACTGTCTGTTCAGCCCACGGAATTATTCCGTCAGGCATGTAAAAGAGCGCCTCTTTTCTTTGCGCAGACGGCAGCCCTTCACCCTGAAACTTCACGCAGCCTCCGTCCGCATGCATAAGCCCCGCGACGCATTCAAAAAGCGTAGTCTTGCCCGCGCCGTTTGGGCCTATCAGTCCAAGCACTTCGCTGGGTCGCACAGAAAAGCTTACGTCTTCAAGCGCGCGGTGAAATCTAAATCGTTTTGAGATCCCCTCGACCTTTAGCAGCACATCTCCTCTGAATGCGACGGTAGGGGCGACCCCGCGTGGCCGCCCCTATTGATTGTGTCAGCTCATTGGCTGGCATCCCCATTACTTACGTTACTTAGAGCTTTTACTTTTACAATAATCGCTTGAGGGGTCTGAGCCGCGCTTCAAGCTCGGAAAGCGCGCGATTAAGCCTTGAGGCCACAGTGCCCGGCGCGCATTCTAGAGTCGCGGCGATCTCTTCGTAAGAGAGACCCTCCAGATATTTCAAAGCGACGACTGAGCGCAGCTTTGGCGACAGTTCCATTACCGCCTGGCGAATGATTTCGCGCCGCTCGTTGTTAGAGTGCTGCATGTCGGGCAATGCGGCCCTATCAAACTCGATGTCGCTTCCAAGTATCGCTTCAAAAGGGACGTACTGCGCGCCGCGCCGCTGTTGTTGATTCATGCATTCGTTGAGCGTGATTCGATATATCCAGGTCGCAAGAGCAGCCTCGAATCGAAAGCCCGGCAACCCTTTGTAAATCTTTATGAAGACGATTTGCAGCACGTCTTCGGCCCAGATTTCGTCGCCAAGCGCATAGAATGTCAGGTTGTAAACGCGGTCGCGATAACGCTCGTAAATGGTTTTGAATGCACTTCGGTCGCCTCGCTGCACAGCAACGACAAGTTCCCGCTCTTCGTGATCAAAGTGCGTTTCTCGGGTGGTCATCTGGTTATAATCAGATCAAGTCTCACTTATTTTAGACACAAAGCGTGCGAGTTTCTTCCGTTCGATCAAAAAAAACCGGAATATTTTTTTTGGCCTCCGCAGCAGACAGATGCAAATGAAGGCAACTGCTTGCTATTGGGCCAGTTTTTCGGCTATACCAATTCTCGGGTGATAAAATCATGGCACAGCAAAACACATTCGACGTAGTATCGAAAGTTGACATGGCCGAAGTAAAAAACGCCGTCAATCAGGCGCTCAAAGAAATCAATCAACGTTACGATTTCAAAGGCACAAACTCAGAAATCGACCTGGACGAAAAAGATCACAAAATCCTGCTTTCGACCGCAAGCGAGTTCACGCTGAAATCGCTCAACGATGTGCTTCAGCAGAAACTCATCCGGCGAAACGTGTCGCTGAAGGCGCTCTCCTACGGCAAGATCGAACCTGCCGCAAAAGACAGCGTGCGCCAGACTGTCACGCTTCAACAGGGCATCCCTATCGAAAAAGCGCGCGACATAGTGAAGTATATCAAGGACTCCAAACTCAGAGTGCAGGCTTCGATCAACGGCGATTTCGTGCGCGTTTCCGGCAAAGATCGCGACACGCTCCAACAGGTCATCGCGCTTTTGAAAAAGAAAGATTTCGACATAGACATGCAGTTTACAAATTACCGCTCGAATTAGAAAACGTCTCGGCGGATTCGATTTCCGGGCGACATTTGCTTTGGCTTTCCAGTATAAGTATGACGGCGGTGCCCGCTCAACCTTTTACATTCTATTAATCTGTCGTCGAAGGGAGCTTGTCCTATGAAACGAATTCATGCAATCGCTCTTGCGCTGATGGTGGTCTCGAACTGCGCTTTAGCCCAAAGCACCGAAAGCAAACTTCCTGTATTCACTCGCGAGCAGCTTGTCGAAGATTTTCAAATCGCCCGTCACGCGCTCGAAGAAGGCCACAGCGGTATTTATCGCTATACAAGCAAAGCCGAGCTTGATCGCGCCTTTGATCGAGCCGCAAAGTCACTTGATCGTTCGATGAACGCATACCAATTCTATCGCGTGATGGCTCCGGTAATTGCCCTGATCAAGTGCGGGCACACGAGCGTTTCTTTGCCCGCAGAGGTCAGACAAGAGATCAACAGCCGCTTGCCCCTGTTGCCGCTGCAAATCAAAGTGCTCGACCGAAAGCCTTACGTGCTGCGCGATTTTTCAAGCAGCGAGCATAAACTGGCAGGCTTGGAGATTCGCTCGATCAACACGGTTCCGGCCTCAAAGATCGTAACGACTCTGCTTCAGGCTACGCCAGCCGATAGCGGCATTGAATCTTCAAGGCAGATGCGAATCAGCGGCTGGCGGTTCAACGGAGCGCTGGTATCTTTGCTGGGGTTGAACAGCCCTTATGAGGTGACGCTGTGGGACGCCAAAGCGAAACGCGAACAGAAAATTCGCCTCGAAGGAATCGAGTTGCCGAAACTTGAAGAGGCATCGAAAGCGCAGTACCCGCAAGACCAGCCTTCTCAAAAATCGGGCGAGATGAAGTACCTCGACAATGGGCGAATCGGGATGATGACTATTCACGGTTTCGGCGGATACGTTGATCCCGAAAAGAAAAAAGGACTCCGCGAGTTTTACAAAGAGTCTTTCACGGAGATGGAAGCAATAGGCTTGAAATCGCTAATCATTGATCTCAGAAACAACGGCGGCGGCGAAGATGAGCTTGGCAAATTGCTGCTCTCTTATTTGATTGACCAGCCGTTCAAGTATTACGAAGACCTCATAATCAACAACAATACCTTCAGCTTCGCGAAATACACAGGCCAGCCTGATTTCAAGCTTCCCGAAAAAGTCGCAGAGAAAGGCAAGGACGGCAAGTATCATGCCGTGGGCCATCCGAACTGGGGCATCAATCAACCGAGCAAACCTACCTTCACGGGCAAGGTATACATCATAATCAACGGCGGAAGTTTTTCGACCACGTCAGAGTTCCTGTCGCAGGCTCACTTCCACAAGCTCGCGACTTTCATCGGCGAAGAATCCGCTGGCGGCTACTATGGCAACAGTTCAGGATTCATGCCGAGTGTCACGCTGCCAAATACAAAGCTCAGCGTGCGCGTGCCGTTGATGACTTATTACATGGCCGTGACCGGATACAAAGGAGCCGCGCATCACGGCGTCGTGCCGGATTATCCTGTCAGTCACAGCATAGAGGATTTTATAGCGGGACGAGACCCCGACTTAGAAATCGCGTTGAAGCTTGCGCGTGGAGAAAAAGGGGCGGCTGCAAAATCGAATTAAAGAGCTAGGCGAAAATCTCCGGCAAGTTTATACTGCGGCCATCGAAGCGAACTTGTGATTAAAGGAGGTTGGGATAATGAAGAATCGGCCTTATGGGCGCAAAGCGATTTCGGCGGCGGTGATCCTTGCTTTCATGCTCTCGACGGGCCTTTCGCGAGCGACGACTCCGGCAGACAAAGAGAAGATGAAGCCGGAGGAGTTGATAGCCAAACATCTCGAATCAATCGGCCCGGCTGAGGCGCGCGCGGCGGCTACGAGCCGAATAGTTCAAGGGACTGTCGTGGTCAACTTTCGGCAGGGCGGGCGCGGGCAGGCTCAAGGCAAAGCTGTCTTCGCGTCGCAAGGCGCGAAAAATCTAATGATGATGGTCTTCGGGCTGACGGATTACCCGCATGAGAAGATCGGCTACGACGGGCAGAGAGTTACTATAAGCCAGATCAAACCCGGCGTTCGCACGGTTCTTGGCCGGTTTCTTTCGACCAGCGATCTCGCGTTCAAAGAGGGGCTGGCCGCAGGAACACTTTCATCTGCGTGGCCGTTGCTTGACATGGATTCGAGAAGCGCAAAACTGCAATACGACGGATTGAAAAAAGTTGATAAGCGCCAGCTTCATGCGCTCAAGTATTCACCGCAAAAAAGCTCCAATCTGAAAATCATACTCTTCTTTGACCCGGAAACATTTCAACATGCGCGAACCGAGTATCATCAAATTCTTGACAGTACTGTGGCGGCAAACAGGCCCGGAGACTCTGCCGCGCAGGAAGAGACTCGGGTTGACATAACCGAAGAGTTTTCGGATTTCAAGCCGGAAGGCAAACTGATGCTGCCGCATGGTTACAAGCTGCAATTGGAAGTCAAAGGCCCAAGCGGAGCGGTGCTCTACGATTGGGTCGTTACCCTGACCGAGTTCGAGTTCGGCCAGTTGATCAATGAGAAAGAGTTCAACGTAGAATCGAACTGAACCGCTATCTCAAGGAAGATTCTCTGCGAGCAGCCGCAGTGTGTTGCGGCCCATAATCATCGCTATCTCACTTTCGTTGAATCCTTCGGCCATCAACGCGTCGGTGATTTGAACCAGCCCCGTTGTGTCGAAAGGCGCAGGAATAGCTCCGTCGTAATCCGAACCCAAAGCAACGTGTTCGATGCCGACTATGTTGGCCGCATAGTGAATGGCGCGGGCTATCGCTGTGGCGTCATTGCCGCACACGGCTGTGTCCCAGTAACCTATGCCTATCACGCCGCCCGTTTTGGCGATGCGTCTCAATTGATCATCGCTCAAGTTGCGATTGTTATCGCAAGTCCCTTTGACACCCGTGTGCGACACGACAACGGGCCGCGTGGCAATAGCTAAAACATCGTCAATCGTCTGCGCAGATGCATGCGCGAGATCAACTATCATTCGCTTGGCTTCCATGCGTTTTATCATCTCTCGGCCTTTGTCGGTCAATCCGCCTTTTTCAACGCCGTGCGCCGAACCGCCAATGTCGTTATCGAAGAAATGAGTCGGAGCCATCATTCGGATGCCAGCATCAAACAGCGCATCAAGGTTACCTACGTCTTCGTCTAAAGCGTGCGCCCCTTCAATGCCTAAAAAGCCTGCGGTGATGCCGGGTTCTTTCGATCTGCGATCAAGATAATTCGATAAGTCATCTCTCGTTTTGATCAAAGTGAACTTGCCATTAGAGCGGCGCGCAGTATCTTCAAGCTTTCGCGCTTGATAAAGCGCCCGCTCTTTCAAACTGCTCCACGCGCTGATGGGCCAGCGTTCAGCAATGGCAAGCAACGTTATGTTGTCCGTGTCGCTCGTGTTGCTGTCAATGTTCATGTTTCGCGGAGTCTTCGTCACAATCGTGAAAGCCTGCAGCGCGACGTTGCCTTCGATGAGTCGCGGTATGTCAACGTGGCCGCGAGTGGCGCGATCAAGCAGGTCGCGATTCCACAAAAGCGAATCCGCGTGAAGGTCTGCGACAAGCAGTTGTTTGTGAAGCTCTAAGGCACGCTCCGAAGCCTGATACGGCGGCGGATTGAGCGTCTGATTCATGTCTCGTTCGACGTAACCGGGCACGACGAAAAAGAAGAGGGCGAGCGCGAGCAGGATAATCACGCCGAGGGCAATCAATATTTTTTTCTTCATCGCGTTTTTTCTGAGATGCAGTTCCAGCAGTCCCGTTAGGGACGACCTGTATATAGAACCAATAAGAGAAAGAGTTCTGTAGCTCCGTAGGAGCGACCTAATAAAGTCAACAGGTCGCTCCTACGGAGCTACAGATAATATTACTGATGATGAAGCTATAGACAGGTCGCTCCTACGGAGCTTATTTCAGTCTGATGCGCTTGCTATCACCTGATTGACGTGAGCATCACGCTCTGCGCGAAGCTTGTCATACTCTGCCGCCACGTCTTCATCCATAGCGCTCAGTTCTTCGATGTTGACCTCGGCGAATTCTATAACCTTCATGTCAACGAAGGCTTTCTGGATGCGCTCGCCCCAGAGGCCGATGTCTTTCAGGGTCGGAACTATTCTTGAGAAGAGCATCTTTGTGTACTGCTGCATGAAAGGCGAATTGCGCGTGTAGGCGGCGCAGGCTGCTACGTCAAGGCCGAGCCGCTCCCATATCTCTTCGGCCATGAAGCGGTCGCGCATCAGGTAGCATGCGTCCACGGCGAACTGTTCGCGCTCGTCTCGTTCTTTATCGGAGAGGTGCGGGTAGTAATCTCTGAGCGCGAGCCGACCGAACGCGACGTGCCGCGCTTCATCCTGCATGACGTAGGCGTTGAGCGCTCTGCCAAGAGGCTCGGTCGCAAGGTCGCGAATCGTTCCGAACGCGGCAAGCGCAAGACCTTCGATAATCACCTGCATCGCCAGATAAGTGAAATCCCATCGCCCGTCCGTGATCGCTTGATCGAGCAATGTTTTCAGATGCGGGTTGATCGGATAGGCGAGTCCTATCTTTTCTTTCAGGTAGCGAGAGTAGACTTCGACGTGTCGCGCTTCGTCGAAGACTTGAGTGGCAGCATAAAACTTCGAGTCAATATCGGGGACTGTCTGAACGATTTTTGCCGCGCAGATCAGCGCGCCCTGTTCGCCGTGCAGGAACTGCGAGAAGCGCCACGCATCCAGATGGAGTTTTGTTTCGCTGCGCTTCTTCTCGTCCATATCATTCCAGATGTCAGAGCCGTATAGCGAGATGTAATAATCAGGAAAGCCGAGCGGGTTCGTCAGATCAACTTCGATAGACCAATCTAAACGGTCGCTCGCGTTCCACTGTTTATTCTTTCCTTTTTCGTAAAGCGTGAGCAGTTTGTCGCGCCCTTCATCGTATTGCCAGTTAAAAACTGTCGTAGAACCTGTATTCGGAACGTGCCACTCGGTTTGATCAACCGGCAGCGTGTATATGCGTGTGCTCATAGTAAAAGGCTCCTTTTTATGAAGAGAGTTTCGCGATGGCGAGATTATGAGTTTTGCAGGTTCAAGTCAAGCTCGTCAGACTTGTGCCTTGACAGGAACCGACAGCCGATAGTAGTCTCCGAGTGTTCGAAACATCTCATACTTTGGGCCGGGGCGCTCCACCTCACCCACGCAGGACGGCCTGTTTTTAACCCGACACAATTCGACTGCTTGCATACATAACTATTCCGCATTAAAACTCTATTAGCGGCTTTGGGAGATTGATCGAACATGCAACAACCACCTGCAAACAATCCGGTTCTGCTCTACGACGGAGTATGCGGCTTATGCAACAAGTCTGTGCAGATGATCTTGGACCACGACAAACGCAAAGAGATGTTCTTTGCGGCGCTGCAAAGCGACTACGGCAAGCAGGTCATCTCGCGCCATCCCGAATTGGAGAAAGTGGATTCGCTTGTCTTCGTAGAGCAAAAATCCGGCGCAGATGATGAGCGAGTCTTTACCCGCTCGGCTGCCGCGCTGCGCGTCGCCAGCTACCTTGGCGGAGCGTGGAAAATGCTTCTGATCCTTCGCATAATTCCCAGGCCCGTTCGGGATTTTTTCTACAACCTCTTCGCAAAGTATCGCTACAAATTATTCGGCAAGTATGATAGCTGCATGCTGCCATCGCCTGACGTGCGTTCTCGCTTTTTAGATGCGGCCTGATCGAAACGAACGATGCCTCCTTCAATCTTTCTCACGGGACAATGGAAACATCTGGCGATGATCAACTACGAGATTGAGCCGGACGCGCTCCGCCCTTTTGTGCCGCAAGGAACAGAGCTTGATAGTTGGAACGGGAAGACGTTTGTAAGCCTGGTCGGTTTTATGTTTTTAGAAACCCGTGTGCTGGGCTTGAGACTGCCGTTCCATCACAGGTTTGAAGAAGTCAATCTGCGATTTTACGTGCGGCGAAAAGCAAGCGAAGGCTGGCGGCGCGGCGTCGTGTTCATAAAAGAGATCGTGCCGCGTTGGGCAATAGCCACAGTCGCGCGCATCGTCTATAACGAAAATTATGTCGCAATGCCTATGCGCCATCTGATCGAAGTGGATGATAAAAGCGGCATGGTCGAATACGGCTGGCGCTATAGAGGAAGTTGGAATCACCTGCGCGTCACAACAAAAGGCGAAGCTCAGACGATTGCGGAAGGCTCCGAAGAAGAGTTCATCACAGAACATTACTGGGGCTATGCAGCGCAGCGCGGCGGCTCTGTCGAGTATCAGGTTGAGCATCCTCGATGGCTCGTGTGGCAAGCTGACAGTCGTTCGCTCGATTGCGATGTGAAAGCTATCTACGGCCAGACGTTCGCCGACGCGCTAACGGCTGAACCGAGTTCGGCATTTTTAGCTCTGGGGTCTGAGATAATCGTGCGAAGAGGCGAGCGGTTGTTGTATAGTTTTTGATTCAACACGAAGCAGTATTTTAATCAGGCAAAGGAACGCACGGGGAATGGCAGATATAGAAACAATTACAAGTTTAGCCAAACGGCGCGGCTTCGCTTTTCAATCGAGCGAAATTTACGGCGGGCTTGGGTCGGTCTGGGATTACGGGCCGCTCGGCGTCGAATTGAAGAACAACATAAAGCGAGCGTGGTGGCGGTCTGTGGTGTACGAACGCGACGACATGGTCGGGCTTGACGCGGGGATATTGATGAACCGTCTGGTGTGGAAGTATTCGGGCCACGAAGAGACTTTTTCAGATCCGCTCGTTGATTGCCGCAAGTGCAAAACGCGACTGCGCGCAGACAAACTCGAAGACGGCAAATGCCCTGCCTGCGGCTCGACCGATTTGACAGAGCCTCGTCAGTTCAATCTCATGTTTCGCACAACCGTAGGCGCGGTCGAAGACGAATCTGGGCTGGCCTACCTGAGACCGGAAACGGCGCAAGGCATTTTCGTCAATTTCAAAAACGTGTTGGATTCGACCAATCGCAAACTGCCGTTCGGCGTTGCGCAGATCGGCAAGGCTTTCCGCAACGAGATAACGCCGGGCAATTTCATCTTTCGTACGCGCGAGTTCGAGCAGATGGAGATTGAGTTCTTCGTCAAGCCGCCCGACATACTCAAACCCGGCGATATGAACGACGAAGAGTGGCACGAGCGATGGATCGAAGACCGTTTCAACTGGCACATCAAGCTTGGAATGCGATCGGAAAACCTGAGAAAGTACAGGCAAACGCCCGAAGAACTGGCTCATTATGCGAAGGGCTGCACAGACCTTCAATACCGTTTCTTTCCTGACCGCGAAGATGAAGAGAAGCAGTGGGACGAGCTTGAAGGCATCGCAAATCGAACGGATTATGATTTGAAGGCGCACTCGAAAAAGCCTGTGAACGAAGAAGGCAAACGGCTCAACCCGGATTCGATTGCTGATCTCACTTACTTCGATCATGAAACAAACAAGCACGTCTTTCCTTACGTGATCGAGCCGTCAGCCGGAGTTGATCGCAAAGTGCTGGCCTTCCTGATGGACGCTTACGCCGAAGAAGAAGTGAATGATGGAAAGCGCGTCGTGCTGAAGCTGCACTCTGAGCTTGCGCCCATCAAAGTGGCTGTGCTGCCGCTTGCTAAAAACAAAGAAGGGATAGTCAATCTCGCCAAAGAGATCAAAAATCGTTTGCAGCGCACGGGCGCGATACGCGCGGTCTATGACGACACGGCAGGAATCGGAAAGCTCTATCGTCGCCAGGATGAAGTCGGAACGCCGCTTTGCATCACGGTTGATCATCAATCGCTCGAAGACAATCAGGTCACTATTCGCGACCGCGACACGATGCAACAGGAACGCGTTCAGATAGCCGAAATTGAAAAGATCACAGGGCAAAGGCTCGGCATCAGTGTAAGCTTGTGAAATCAGAGTCCTAGCAGTTATCAATCATTGCAAATCGAAAGGAGATTCTTGAATGAAGTCCCTCAAATCAGGATTAGTAGTTTCACTGGCAGTTCTTCTCAGCGCCGCTTGTACCGTTACGGAAACGACAAACACCAACACTAATCGAAACAGCTCAGCGCCTGTCGCGGCAACGCCTGCGAACACGAATGCGGCTTCGACGAATTCAAACACGTCAGGCTCTGCTGCGGCCCTTGATGCCGTCGCGCTATTCAACAACGATTCTGCGCCCAAGTGCGCCAGTTGCCATCGGGCCGATGGCAAAGGCGTTGAAGCGATGAAAGCAAGCATGAAGGATTTGCCTGATTTCACCAATGCGGCATGGCAGAAGAAGGCGACCGATGCCGAAATGATCGAAACGATCAAGAACGGCCACAAGCCTATGCCCGCTTACAAAGACAAGTTGACCGAAGATCAGATCAAAGCTCTGGTCGCTTACGTTCGGAAATTCGGAAGCTAGTTCTTTGATGAGCATAGAGCAGGCGTGACTTACAGTGCCGCGAGCGGCAGCGAGCGGGTTGGCTTGATCGCAGACC
>DATEKX010000421.1:0-5971 GCA_035277165.1 Blastocatellia bacterium
TCAATGCAGCCGGTCGAATCAGTCTTTGTGGCCGTGTTGCTTTCATCTCTAAAGAAGCCTGATGATTCAATCTTCTGGAATCAAACAAATGAAATTTGCGATTGGCGACACGTTTCTCGCCTACCGTAGTGAAAGCTTGCGAATCAGCCTCCGTCTACCTGAACGCCGCCTTTCATTCAGGATGGATGGGTTTATTTTCTGCGCCGAGCGCCTGATGGATCAATTAATGTTTTATCAGTGTCCGCATCGGTTACGCAAGCGCGCCGCCCTAGCCTTCAGGATGAACGATGCGACGCGCCGTTTTGATTCATCATTTCTATATTTGCCAATTACATCATTATAACAAGCCGTTGCGAGCGGGGCAGAGGCCGTACTGCTATAATTGAAGTTAGAGAGTGAATAGAAGAAGTGAGGTGGAAAAGTATGTGCAAAAACAAAATAAGATTCAAAGCAGCGATAGTTGCTCTTTTAGTTTTCAGTTTCACGTTGAGCGGTAGCGCACGGCAAAAGCAAGACGGCGCGAGCGCGGACGGGCGCGAGGTGACGATTCTGGTCACGGCGCATCCTCACAGCGACCGCAAGCGTGCCGAAGCAATGAAGCTGAGAGCGGAAGATTTCTCTGTGCGAGAAGAGAAATTGCCGCAAAAGATCATCTCTGTGAAGCCAGCGTCGGAAGCGCCGCCGATTATCGCCGTGCTGCTTCAAGACGACCTTCAATCGCGCGTCAACAACGAGATTAAAGGAATGAAGGAATTCATAAGGGGGCTGCCGGAAGGCTCGCGCGTGATGACCGGCTATATCACCGCAGGCTCTTTGCGCGTCGCGCAGGACTTCACGACCGACCGCGAACGCGCGGCGGAATCTCTTCGCATAATCCGAGGCAGCGCGTCAGCCTCGCCTTTCAATCCTTATGTCGAATTGATCGAGGCGTTGCACAAGTTCGATTCTCAGCCCGCTGGTCGGCGACTTGTGCTTATGGTGTCGGACGGGCTGGACACGTCGCGCGGGATTCGCAGCGCAAGCCCGATGCTTTCGATTGATCTCGACCGCTCGATACGCGAAGCGCAGCGTCGCAGCGTCGCGGTCTTCTCTTTTTATGCGCCTTCGGTCGGGCTGTCGGGCGGAAGTCGTTTTGAGGCGAACCTGGGTCAAAGCTGTCTAAATCGCCTGGCGGGCGAAACGGGCGGCGAAGCCTTTTTTTCCGGCTTTGATTTTGTCTCGTTCGATCCGTACTTCAAAGAGTTCAACGAGCTTTTGGGATTGCAGTGGCTCATCACCTATCGCAGCACGAACATAGGCAACAGCTATCGCGAGATAGAAGTGACGACAGAAGCCGATGTGCATCTGCATCACCCGGATGGATATAAACCGAAGTAACTGGCAGGCAACATCAATAAGCAGGTTGTGATTACGTAGCTCCGTAGGAGCGACCTGTCTATAGCAATCGGCAGCGAAAAACTCTTCGTAGCTCCGTAGGAGCGACCTCTGAATTAACAGGTCGCTCCTACGGAGCTGCGAACTGGTCGCGGCCTTCTATATAAAAGAGAGGATCATTTTTTCGGTAGAGAAGCGGCGACCGTCTTTCGAGTTGCTGTAAAAGAGTATGCCTTCGTCCGAGCAGCCCTGAACTCTTGAAGCGTCTATCCATACGATGTGCAATGTCCCTTCGCTGTCAACAACCATCGCCGCGCTGTGAGCGCGACCACACTGGTTGTTTGCGTTTGAGACTTGCTTCGGGTCTGAAAAGGTGAGCCCGCCATCTTCTGACTTCAGCAGGTAGATCTGCTGATCCCGCCGCACTTCGTTTTGAAAAGCTACGTAGACGGTCGAATCTTCGAACGTAGCAACGAGAGGTTTATTGACAAGCGCTTCGGACATGTTGCTGATGTTGACCGGCTCGGAGAAAGTCTGACCGTGATCGGCAGAGCGTGTGTAAAACACCTGAATCTCTTCTTCGCCGAGTTGCTGCATGTAAACGATATGGAGGCGACCCGTGCTGTCGGACGTGATGTGGACTTGCGTTGCGGAACCTGTTCCTTTCGACACCGCGACTGGCTCAGAGAAAGTCGCGCCGCCGTCTATTGAACGCGAAAACATGATAACGCCCGCGCCCGATTCCTCGTCTGCCCATGCGACATTGATCGCGTCATCCGGGTCAACCGTTATCTCCGGCTCAAAGGATTGTGTGGATGAGCCGGAAAGCAGCAGCGACTCGCTGAACGTAGCTCCTAAATCTTCTGAGCGCATGAACTGGACTCGTCTGGCGCCGCCAGTCGTGTCGCCGTATACGATGTTGAGCGCTTCGTTTGAATCAAGCGCGATGCGAGGCGCAAATCCGCCTCCGCCGCCCGGAGTAAGAATCTCCGGCTTTCTGAACTTGGCTTTTTTCTTCGCGCGAAGCAGAAACGCTTCTGTTACTCCCGGCGAATCGTCGTGATAAGCGATGTAGGCGCGCGGCGTTCCTTTCTTTGTGACGACAAGCGAAGGGCCGAACGCTTCACCCTTCGATTTTGTCAGGTTTTTTGTCTGCGGAAAGTTGCTCCAGTTCGTCCCGCCGTCGCCCGACGAAGCGAAAAATATCTGGCTGTGCGGTCGCATCTCGGCTGCGGTGCCGGTGGCGGTTGATATCGCAAGATAGAGCTTGTCATTTTTATCAACGTCAATAGCAGGGAAGCGCTGCGCGCCGAATTGCGATGGAAATTGCGCCTGCGCGCGATGCGGAGATATGCTCACAGTCGTGAGCGCGAAAATCAGTGCAGCAAGCAGAATTAAAGTATTTCTCTTTTTCATATAATTCACCCGATTGAAAAACTGACGACAAGCGTCTGATTGAGACAAGCCACTAAGAATGCGTACAAGCGATGTTACACGACTATCAATCGCATTTTCAACTGACAGGGCCGCCGAATTTGACAACGCGCGCGGCGGGTGGTCATACTCGGGTTTGCGAGGTTCGATTGATGACGGCGAAGTTACTTGATGGCGCAAGCGTAGCCAGATCAATAAAAGAAGAAGTCGGGGCGGAAGTTGCCCAATACGCAAAACGAGATTTGCGACCGGGTCTTGCGGCTGTGCTCGTGGGCAACGACACGGCGTCGGAAATTTACGTTTCAAGCAAAGTCAAAACATGCGAACAGCTTGGCCTCTACTCTGAAAAGATCACCTTGCCCGAAACTACGACGACCGAACAATTGCTCGCGCTCGTTCGCGATTTGAACTCGCGCAACGAGATTGACGGCATACTGATTCAACTGCCGCTGCCTGCGCAGGTAGACTCTGCGCTTGTGCTCGATTCGGTTGACCCGGAAAAAGACGTTGATGGATTTCATGCTGTGAGCGCGGGCCGGTTGATGCTGAACGAACCGGGATTACGTCCGTGCACGCCTGCCGGAATCATCGAGATGTTTGATCGTTACGATGTGGAAATCAAAGGCAAACGCGCAGTCGTGCTTGGTCGCAGCCGCATAGTCGGGTTGCCCATTGCGTTGTTGCTTTTGCATCGCCACGCGACTGTGACCATCTGCCATTCTCGAACCGAAGATTTGCCATCGGTCGCGCGCGAGGCCGACATACTGATCGCTGCAATTGGTAGGACGGGCATGGTTGATGCAAGCTATATCAAGCCCGGCGCTGTGGTCGTTGATGTTGGCATGAACAGAGTCACGACGCGCGAAGACCTCGAACGATTTTACGGCGATGACCCTAAGCGGCGCGCTGCGTTTGAAAAGAACGGCTCCACACTCATAGGCGACGTGAACCCTCGCGAGGTCGCTGAAGTGGCAGGTTACTTGACGCCCGTGCCCGGCGGCGTCGGCCCGCTGACGATTGCCATGCTGATGAAGAACACGCTTACCGCGATGAAGATGCGGCGCGGCAAATAATACAATACCGTATAGCCTTCAAACTGAAGCGGCTTCAACCGGAGTGAGCCGCACAGGTACGTGCTTGTGATACGGAGTGCCTGCTATTGGGTCTCTGTCTTCGGCTGAAGTCAATTCGTTGATATGCGCTCCTGTCCGCCGTCGCTTGCCGTCATCGGAAGGATGCTCCATTCCGTAGCCGTGAGGCAGCGTGACCATCCCTCGAACTATGGAATCGTTGACCTCGATTCTGACAACGACTGAACCTCGCTTCGATTCGCAACGCACCCATCCGCCATCCGCAAGACCGAACGCCGCTGCATCTTCGGGATTCATTTTGAGCGCGCCATCAGGATCGGTCTTTCGCCATCGCGGGTCGCGATAGATCGTGTTCGCGTTGTACGAGCGCCGCTCGCCCGCTACGAGTATCAACGGATAATCTGACGGACGCTGTGGCTCTGCCGGATTGAGTTCTTTCAAAGCGCCGAGCATCTCAGGTATCTCCAGGTGGATAAGCCCATCCTTATGCTTGATAAAATGGAAACTCTCTTCATATTCGTTGACGCTGAAGGGCACGCCCGAGCGCGAAGAGAGTATCGCCTCGAACAACGCTTCGCCGAGCATCAATCCTTCGCCCGCGTGCCCTGCGCGTCGCACTGCATCTGGATTCTTCGCCGCGAACTGATGCGCGGTCGCCCACAAAAAAGCGGCTCCGGCTGCGCCGTCAGCAAGCGTCGAGCCTAGCGTTTCGTACAAAATGATCGGCCCGTAATCGGCCAACTCAGGACGGGCGGCCATCGTCTTTTGAAACGCTAAGGCGAAAGCCATTCGCCCTTTGCGGGCGGCCTCTTTCAACTCAGCGAAATCAAGTGTGAGCGCGCCCATCGCTCGCACCAGTCGCGTGTAGATTTCAGGTTCGGCCAGTGTTCCGGGCAATGGCTCGAACAACGGCTTTCGCAGGTGAAAGGCATTCATAGGAAATTCCAGATTGAAGAAAGTCGCTTCCCACTTCTCGAACTGCGAAGAAGCAGGCAGCACGTAATGAGCCGCCCGCGCTGTCTCCGTCATCGCTACGTCAATGACAACGAGCAGGTCGAGTTTGGCGAATGCTTCGCGGTAAGCCTGCGTATCGGCCATCGTCACCATCGGGTTGGCGCTGTCAACGACCAGCCCACGCGTGCGCTCGGGGTGGTCACCCACAATCTCTGCCGGAAGTATGTTCGGCGGCAGCAGGTTGCCGATGAATGGAAACTCCGTCACGGCTGAACGCTGTTGCTGCTCGCCTTCCGGTGAATGCCCGATCAGCGGGATCATAGCAGTGTGCAGGTTGTTGCCGCCGGGCTTGTTAAAGTTTCCAGTAAGCAGGTAAAGCAAAGAGCGCAGGTAAGCATTGAGCGTGCTGTTGAGCGTCTGCTCGATCCCGAGATCAGTGCGAACCGTGCAACTCGAAGCGCGCGCGATCAGTCGCGCAGATGCGCGAACAGCTTCGAGTGTTATACCAGCGCGTTCGGCGTAAGCTTCAATCGGAACCTGCATCAACGCCTCGCGCACGGGCGCAAAGCCTGTTGTGCGATCACGGATGAAATCCGAATCCTGCAGCTCTTCGCGCACGATCACAGCAAGCATCGCCGCCATCAAAAATGCATCTGTGCCCGGTCGCAGTTGCAGGTGTAAGTCGGCCATCTCGGCTGTTTCCGTCCTGCGCGGGTCAATGACAATCATCTTTCGCGCGGGGTCTTTTGCAATCTCGCGCAGAACCTGCCGAGCGTTGCGTATGCCGTGCGACTGCCAGGGGTTTGTGCCGATAAAGACCACTACTTCGGCGTTCTCTATGTCTTCGGTCGGATGACAATTCTGCTTGCCGTAAAGCCGCCCGTCTACCCAGAATCCTCCGGTCTTTTCCTGCGCCAGCGCGCTGTAGTAATTTCTGGTCTGCATAGCCGTGCGCAGCGTTTTGCCATAAGGCCCGCCCAGATGATTGCCTTGCCCGCCGCCTCCAAAATAAGCAAGGCTGTCTCCTCCCGACGTGTCGCGCAGGTAGACGAGTTTTTCGGCAATCTCTCGAATAGCCGTTTCCCAGGAAATCTTTTCGAACTCGCCGTCGTCGCGGC
>DATEKX010000422.1:0-2468 GCA_035277165.1 Blastocatellia bacterium
CGCAAGCTTCAATTTTAATATAGCGAAATTCATGACGGACTCCTTACTTGATATGTGCGAGTGACAGGCGCAGGGCGGTCATATTTTATATGCTTGCGCATGAAGAGGCTACAAAGAATAGATGCAGAGGCGCAGAGACGCAGAGAATGCGCAGAGATTACGCAGAGGTTTTTATATTTGCATAACCTCTGCGCCCCCTCTGCGTCCTGCGGCGCCTCTGCGGTGAACTGAATTTATTTTGAATGGCTTTAAGGCTGACAGCCGCCTGCAACCCATTGTTTGAACAGATCAACTTTATCTTGCGACCATGGGTTTTTCGGAGGCATTCTGCCATTCGATACTGAATCGAGAATGTCGTCCGCATTGTCTTTCACGTCTTTGTATGACCAGAGATCAAACATGAATTCCATGTGATCCTTGTCCATCTCTGTGAATAAAGGCTTGATGTCGTTTGCAAAACTCACTGTTCCTTGCGACATATCTCCTCCTAACTTTTATCAATACCCGCCGAACTCTTCTACGCAGATGTTTTCATCGCTGACTCCGGCATCATTCAACATCTTTTGCATAGCGGCTACCATCGCCTGCGGCCCGGCAACATAATAAACAGGCGATAGCAAATCATCAATCATCGTTGCAATCATCTCTCGATTGATATAACCGGTTTCGCCTTGCCAGGACTCTTTCGAGCTTGACATCCCCGTCATTGAGCCAATGAATCTGTAATTTTGGCTCTCCGATTCAAGCTCCATAAGCTCTCTGAGAAAAGCGGCGTCTTCGGGCCTGCGGTTGGAATAGAAAAGAAATGACCTGTGATCAAGCCTGTCTTTCGCCGCTTGCAAAAGAATGCTTCGGAAAGGCGTGATGCCAATGCCGCCCGTCAGGAAGACCGCCGGGCGCGCCGCGTCATCGTGAAGCGCCAAAGCCCCATAAGGCCCTTTGAAAGAAATCTCTGTGCCGAGCGGGATCGTTCTCATTACGCGCTTGAAGGCCGTGTCACGCATGCGAGTGGCTACCATCAGGTCTTCTTCATAAGGAGCGCTCGCGATTGTAAAAGTGCGCCCGTTGCCTTTCGCGTCTGTTTCAGGCGGATCAATCAGTGTAAGGCGCGCAAACTGCCCTGCTTTGAAATCGAAGCCCTCGGGCTTTTCGAGAAAGAAAGCCATAGTGCCTTCGGCAATCTCTTCGCGATTCTTTAGTTTGAGTTTGTAATTAGCCATGATTTCCTTCTCGCGCAGCGTTACAACCCGGATTCAATGCTAAATACGCGCGCCGCGCGGCAGTCGGATTGCTGTGTTCATGACATAATTGACGGGGATAAATATTATTTCGGCCCTCTGCAAATTGTGATAGTCTGACAAAAAATATTTATGATGAACATGGATTTTGAATCTCAGCAGGCGGCGCAAGCCCAGTTAGAGATGGGCGAGCGGTTGCTATGGCATGGCAAACCCGACCCGAAGCGAGGCTTATGGGCTACGATCCCGCTCGTGCTGTTTGCAATTCCGTGGACAGGCTTCGCGGTATTTTGGATGGCGGCTGCTTCCGGTCTGTTCTTCAAAGACGCAGAGCCGGGATGGATGTCGCTGTTCGCGCTGTTCGGTGTGCCGTTCGTGTTAGTGGGACTAGGGATGCTGACCTCGCCCTACTGGTTATACAAAAAAGCGAAACAGACGGTCTATGCTTTGACCAATCGCCGAGCGATGATAATTACAGGCGGCTCGACCAAGAAAGTCCAGTCATTCACAGGCAACGACATAGGCATCATTGAACGAACGGAACGTTCCAACGGCATAGGCGATGTTGTTTTCGCAACTGTCGTAGGCAAAAAATCAGATCAGCCCGTAGGCTTCATGGGCATTTCCGAAGCGCGCCGCGTCGAGCGGCTCCTGCTCGATACATTCAAGAAAGATAAAGAGACAAAAGACGATCTTGAACCGACCAGCTTCTCAAATCAGTTCTCACGAAAATTCGATTAAAGGCGGCGAACAACTATTCGCCGCTCGAAGCGTTGAGCTTCCACCCGCGCTCGTCGGCCACAGCCTCGCGAGCAGCGTTCTCTGTGTGTTCAGAGGCAGCTTCGTCGCGCAGACGATGTTCGTAGGCGGCGTGAATGAACGACACGAAAAGCGGGTGAGGGTCTAATGGCTTCGATTTGAACTCAGGGTGAAACTGGCATCCCAGAAACCAGGGATGGTCGGGCAGTTCGACTATCTCGATGAATTTTCCGTCGGGCGATTTGCCTGAAAATACCAGCCCGTGCCCGCCAAGCTCATCTTCGTAACGCGGATTGAATTCGTAGCGATGGCGATGGCGCTCGCTGATTTCAGGCGCGCCGTAAATCTTTTCGGCAAGCGATCCTGCTTTCAGCTTGCAAGGATATGCGCCCAATCGCATGGTGCCGCCCATGGCTTCGACTCCTATCAAATCGCGCAGTTTGAATATGACGGGGTGCTTTGCATCATCAT
>DATEKX010000423.1:0-4335 GCA_035277165.1 Blastocatellia bacterium
CTGCCATCGCAAGCTGACTTCAAATCCGCCGCGCGCGCGCAATCCGCTAACGCGGCCTTCGGCCCATACGTCGGGTAAAGCGGGCAACAGATTTATCTCTCCTGTGTGGCTCTGCAAAAGCATTTCAGCAATGCCCGCAGCAGCGCCGAAGTTGCCGTCTATCTGAAACGGAGGGTGAGCGTCGAAAAGATTCGGATACGTGCCGCCACCTGTTGTAGTAATCCGATCAACAACAATCGCGGGCTTGAGTTGAGCGCACAATAATTTATATGCGCGATTGCCATCGCCGAGCCGCGCCCAAAGAGCCAGCTTGTGCGCGATGCACCAGCCTGTGCCGCCATCGCCTCGCACGTCGAGCGTCTTGCGCGCGGCAACCGCAAGGCCCGTCGTACCAACAGGCGTTATCTCGTGGCCCGGATACAATCCCCAAAGATGAGATATATGCCTGTGATGCGGGTCGGCTTCTTTGTATTCTTCCAGCCATTCCATCACGCGGCCATCTGAGCCAATGCGGGTCGGAGCAAGCTGTGCGCGTTTCTCCGCCAGTTCCTTAGCCAGTTCGGCATCGGTGCCGAGAATGCGCGCCGCTTCGATGCACGCGCCGAAAAGATAGCGCAACAACTGCATCTCCATAGTCGCGCCCAGACAGATGTGCGTTTGTGTTTTGTCAGCCAGTATAAAAGCATTTTCCGGCGAGTTCGATGGCGCTGTAACAAGCCAGTTGTGCGTCGGCTCTTTTATCAGCATATCCAGATAGAACTGCGCCGAGCCTTTCAATATCGGGTAAGCCCAGACAAGAAACTCTCTATCGCCAGTGAACAGATAGTGATCCCACAAATGCTGGCATAGCCACGCCGAGCCGGTTGTGGTCGCGCCCCAGTCAGCAGATTCACCGGGCGATGTAAAACCCCACGGATTAGTAAACACGTGCGTCACCCAGCCACGCGCGCTGTAGTATTTTTTCGCTGTGCGCGCGCCCGGCTCCTGCAACGAATTGATGAGCGCAAACAACGGTTGATGCAGCTCCGACAGGTTGCAAACCTCGGCTGGCCAGTAGTTCATCTGCACGTTGATGTTCAGGTGCCAGTCCGCATTCCAGGGCGTTTGGATTTCTTCGGCCCATATGCCTTGCAGGTTCGCGGGCAACCCGCCGGGCCGCGATGACGAGATGAGCAGGTAGCGGCCAAAATCAAAGTAAAGTTGCATCAATGCCGGGTCCGGCTTGCCTTCTGCAAGCATTTGAAGCCGGGTCAAAGTCGGCTTTGCGATGGCTTCAGAATTATTGGAGCCGAGTTCGAGGCTCACGCGATTGAACCATCGTTGATAATCATTGATGTGATCGCGACGCAGACTTGCGAAAGGCTTCGCCGCCGCGCGTGCAAGTTCGCTGGCCGATGTCTTCATAACGTCTTGCACTTTGCGACCCGCGAAGCTGCGTATGTCTGTCGCCGCAGTGACAAGCAGCACAACTTCATCCGCCTCGCGCGCGCTCAGATAGTTGCCGTTAGCAAATACCCTTCCGCCTCGATTCAAAGCTCGCAATCGCGCGGCATACTGCACGCCTCTGCCGTCCGCTCCGTTGTTGAGTTGCCCGCTCATCAGCAACTCGCTTGCGCCCGCAGCCACAGTAACGAAACGCTCAGGCCGATCAAGTCGCATATCGAATGCAATCGAACCGGGTTTGTCGGCGGTCAATCGTAAAACGATCACCTGATCGGGCGCACTGACAAAAGCTTCGCGTGTGTAGCGCACTCCTGCTTTCTCATAGCTCACGCGCGCGATGGCTTCGCTCAAATCAAGCTCGCGGCGATAATTCTGCGGCAGATCGTCATCGCCTTTGCGTCTAAAATTCAGGCGCAGATTGCCGAGCACTTGATATGCTCCGAACTGATCATTCGCGCCGCCGCCGAACCCTGACCCTTTTCCGGCGCAGGTGAAGTTAGCGTTAATCAACCGCTCTGCCTCGGCGTTTTTCCCTTCCAGCAACAAGCGGCGAATTTCGGGCAACGAGGCTGCGGCGTTTGGCCGGTCGGCATCTTGAACTGATCCTGACCACATGCCGCTTTCGTTTAGAACGAGCCGCTCCTCTTCCACTCCGCCGAACAACATTGCGCCCAGCCGCCCGTTACCAAGCGGGCAGGATTCAGTGAAATGATTCGCCTGTTTGTCGAACCAAACCTGATGCTCTGCTGCGAGAGCCGAGCCGAGGCTGATGCACAACGCAGCGATGACAAACACAACGCTATGCTTGATTATGACAAGCAACATAATTCCCTTCCCCGTTGCATAAATTCTTAGCCACGAATTGCACGAATGTTTACGAATGGTCACGAATCATTCGTGTTTATTCGTATCAATTCGTGCAATTCGTGGCTAAGACCATGTGCAGAGCTTCCATGAAAAAATAATCGCCCCACATAACCGATTCATCCACACCCCAGTTCATCGGGCGGTGATAAACTCCGTGTCGCAAAATCCCCTCGTAAGCAGAATCGTGCGTACCAAGAAAGCTCTCGCTCGAAAGAGTCGAAAGAATAGTCAGCGCCGCTTTGCGATAAGTTTCCGACCCCAGCCGAGTCTCTTCTACGTCCTTCAATTTCCATAACGCACAGGCTGTGATGGCTGCGGCTGAACTGTCGAAAGGTTCATCTGGAATGCGAGGAGCGCCATAATCCCAGAAAGGCACTCCGTCTTCGGGCGTGTTATTCAAATAATACGTAGCACATTTTTCAGCCGTCTCCAGAAAGAACGAATCGCGTGTGAACAGATATGTGTCCGTAAAGCCGTACATTGCCCAGGCCAGTCCTCGCGCCCAGCACGTGAACGGCGAATAGCCTTGCTGCGTTGACAGATTGCGGAACTCGCCTTTGACCGGATTGAAGATGGCTTCATGAATAACCGCGCCTTCGCGATCCATCAATCGCGGGCCATGCTTTTGCACCAGATATTTCTCCGTCGTTCGAGCGTGCGTCACGGCTTTTCTGAACAACTCTTCGCTTGCCCCCAACTCGTGCGCGCGGAACAACAATCGGATGTTCATCATTATGTCTATGAACAAAGATTGCGGGCCGTGAAACGAATAGATGTAGTGATCATGGCCTGTATCTTTCCAGCGAAACGACTGCACGGTTCCCGCTGTGATCAGCAAATCTTTCAACCACCGCTTTGTAGCATCGCCTTCGGGCAAGAGTCGGTGCCATCGGTCGGCTGTAGACATGAAAATGAAGCCGAGGTCATGAACATCGCGGTCGTATTTTCGCGGTTCGAGCGCCCTTGTATATCTTTCGGCGGCCTCGCGCCATTTCCGTTCGCCAGTGCGTTCAAATGCCAGCCACATCATGCCTGCGTAAAATCCCGGACACCAATCCGTCCACATGTATTCGGGACGAGTCCAGATTCCGTTCTCGGTGTAGATAGGAGCCGGAAGATTGCTCGGCCATTTAACGAGCATTCTTTCCAACTGGGCGACTCCGAAATCGAATGCCTGTTCGAGTTTCAATCGCAGAGTCTTTTCATCAATGTCTCGTTCGATATACATCGCGCGTCAAAGTCTCCGAATGTTCATCCCTCCGCTCACCTCTACAACCAACCCTGTCGAATACTCAAAGGCTCCGCTTGCGAGCGCAGCAACCGCCTTTCCTACATCTTCGGGCAAGCCCCATCGCTGTTGAGGTATCAGGCCCTCGCCGATCAATTTGTCGTACTTGCCTTCAACAGGCGCGGTCATATCGGTCTTGATAACGCCTGGGCGAATTTCGTAGACGTTGATTCCAAACTCCGACAACCGGTCAGCGAAAATAGCCGAAGCCATGCTCAACCCGGCTTTCGATAAACAGTATTCGGCGCGCGAAGGCGATGACATATAAGCAGAAACCGATGTGATGAAGATGATGCGCGGGCTGGATTCGGGGTGCCGTTTCTTTTGAGCGATCATCTGCGTGGCGATTCTTTGAGTCAAAAAGAAAGGCCCACGCAGATTAATTGATAAAACCCGATCAAAGCTCGCGGGCGTTGTTTCAAGTATGTCTAAACGCTTTTCAGGCGCGACGCCCGCATTGTTCACAAGCAGATCAATCTGCCCGAACTTCTCCAGAATCAGTTCAATCATTCGCTCGTGATCTTCGAGTATGGAAATATCTCCTTGAAGCGCGAGGAAAGAGGCTCCAAGTTCTTCGACGCGCTGTTTGACTTCGGATATACCGCTCGCGCTCGACCGCGAATCGAAGACACGAGAGTTGCCTGCCACGTCATATCCGCGCTTCGCCAGTTCGATGGCTACTGCGCGTCCTATGCCTCGGCTTGCGCCTGTGATGAATGCGACAGGTCTTTTTTTCA
>DATEKX010000424.1:0-2942 GCA_035277165.1 Blastocatellia bacterium
TTTGTATTCGGCAGTGATTTTGCGGAGCTTGGCTGCGACCTGCAGATTCGTCAAATCTCGCTTTGTCACGTCAACCAGTCGAACGTAAATATGATTGTGGCTCGAAAGCCCTTCGTGAACGAAAGGATTGACGAACTCGACTTCGGGAATCTGCTTTATCTTTTCGGCAACCTCAAGCGCCTGCTTCGACGTGCCTTCAATCGAAGTGCCTTCGGGCCAGTTCATCGAAATGGTCAATTCGCTCTGGTCGTCAGGCGGAATCCAGTCGCGCCCTACCATAGCGTTGAGCGGAAACGTGAGCGCGAAAGTCGCAAGCGCAATCGCAATGACTGCCATGCGATGATTAAGCGACCACACAAGCAATCGGCCATACAGCCGGTCAACCCAACCGAAGATACGCGAATCTTTCGACGTGTGATCTTCGATTGCAGGCTCCGGTTTGCTCGCATCGGCTTCTACAGTTTCGCTGATTGCAATATTCTCATCGCTCGCTTTATTGCCTCGTTTAGCCGCTATGCGTTTGAGCATGCGCGAACTGAGCATCGGCGTGAGCGTGAAGCTGACGAGCATCGAGACCATGATGGAAAAGGCCATTGTCCAGCCGAATTGATTCACATAGCGGCGAGCGTAGCCCGTCATAAAAGCGATAGGCACAAAGATGATGACGAGCGAAATCGTAGTCGCAACGACGGCGAGCGTGATCTCTTTTGTGGCCTCGATAGCCGCTTGTTTCGGCTCGTAATGTTTTTCTTCGATGTAGCGCACGATGTTTTCGAGCACGACTATCGCGTCGTCAATGACTATGCCGACGGCGAGCGTCAAGGCGAGCAGCGTCATGTTATTGAGCGTGAAATCCATCGCTTTCAACAGCGTGAACGTTGCAATAATCGAAGTCGGAATTGCGACGGCTGCGATCAACACAGAGCGCAGATTGCGAATGAAAAGCAACACGACGAGGCTGGCGAGCAAACTGCCGAACAGCAGGTGCTCTTCCAGCGATGAGACCGAAGCGTTGATGAAGACGGATTGATCTCGGATGATGCGAAGCGTGACGCCTGAAGGCAAAGTCTTTTTAATCCGTTCTAACTTCTCTTTGACCGCGCTGATGATCTTGACGGTGTTGGTTCCCGACTGCCGCCGCACGTCGAGCGTCACGGCCTGCTTGCCTTCGAGCGAATTCCATGTGCGCGGTTCTGCGAAGCTGTCTTCAACGCGACCAAGATCGCTCACTCTGATAGGAGTGCCGTTGACGTTTGCGACGATGACATCGCCGAACTGACTGATGGCATCAATGCGACCGAGCGTGCGAACTCCCATTTCGGATTCGCCGCGAATGATTCGCCCGCCGGGTATCTCTACGTTTTCGTTTTGAATCGCGCGTTGAACGTCGCTGATCGTGATGCCATAAGCGTTGAGCTTTTCGGCATCGGCAAAAACTCTTATCTGTCGCTCGCGGGCTCCCGTCAATCCGACTTCGCCGACTCCGTCAACGGTTTCAAGCACGCGCTTGATCTGTTTGTCTGCTATCTCTGTCGTTTCGCGCAAGCTTCCTGCGCCCGCGACCACCAGAGAGATTACCGGGTCTGAATCGGGGTCTGCTTTCTGAATGATGGGCGGCAGTATATTTTGCGGCAGACCACGGAGCGCGCCCGCGACTTTTTCGCGCACATCCTGCGCGGCGCTTTCGATTTCGCGTTCGAGCACGAACTTGCACGTAATTCGCGCGCTGCCTTCCGTCGCTTGAGAGCTTAATTCGTCAAGACCGCTGATCGTGCTGACGGCTTCTTCGAGCGGGAGCACGACTTGCGTGGTGACTTCTTCGGACGTAGCGCCGGGAAGCCGGACGTTTATAGTGACAGTAGCCGGGTCGGCTTTGGGGAAAAGATCAACGCCAAGATCGCGGAACGAAAACACGCCGAGCACGACCAGAAAGGTGATCATCATAACGGCGAAGACCGGGCGCTTTACGCATAACTCAGCAAGTGACATCGGTTCTGCTCCACAAAAGAATTAAGAATTAAAAATTAAGAATTAAGAATGCTTGTAGAGCGAGCTATGAATCTCTCTTAATTTTTAATTCTTAATTCTTAATTCTTAATCACTGAACAATCTCAACGGTCGCGCCGTCTTTCAATTCCGCGCCTTTGACGGGCAAGGCCACGCGCTCGCCTTCATTGATGCCTTCGATTATCTCGACCTCTTCGCCCGACCGCTCGCCTATCTTGACCTCTTTTTCTTTGAGCGTGTTGCCTTCGATGACGAATACTTTATAGACGCCGTAAACGTAAAGAAGCGCTTCTTGCGGCACAAA
Source organism: Blastocatellia bacterium (assembly GCA_035277165.1). Classification (GTDB taxonomy): domain Bacteria; phylum Acidobacteriota; class Blastocatellia; order UBA7656; family UBA7656; genus DATEKX01. Next base: position 2,312 of record DATEKX010000424.1, read on the forward strand.
GAGCGCGCCGACGACATTGCTCGATGGGATGCTGGCTTTAACGAAGAAACCGGGCTTCAAATCCCCGCCGTTATTTTCTATCAACGCCTCGACTTCAAACGAGCGAGTCTGTTGATCAACCGAAGGGTTGATTCGAGTGATCTTTCCTTTGAACGTGCGGTCGGCATAAGCTTCTACAGAAACCGTCACTTCCTGGCCCGTATGCACCCACGCGGCCATCTTCTCAGGCACTTTCAATCGCACGCGCAGCGGGTCTATGTTCACGATTATCATCACAGGTGTTTGAACCTTCAGGTACTGGCCCTGAGTAACCGTGCGCTCTTTGATCTGGCCCGCGAACGGCGCGCGGATGATCGAGTCGTTGACTTTTTTCTGCGCGAGAGCCGTTGAAGCTCGTGATTGCGCGAGTTGCGCCTTGAGGTTTTCGATCCCCTGCACGGATAAATCGTAAGCCGCGCGCGCAGCGTTGTAGCGCGACTCAGCTTCGTCAAAATTCTGGCGCGGCACCAGCCCTTGCTCATAGAGCGTCTTCGCGCGTTTGTATTTCTGCTCGGCATCGGCAAGGTCTGCGGCGGCCTTTTTGACTTCGGCGGCAGCGCGCACGTCTTTGAAATCCTCGCCGTTTTCCGCA
>DATEKX010000425.1:0-7282 GCA_035277165.1 Blastocatellia bacterium
GACGCTCTTCCGATTAGCAAATCAATTACGATACTCACCCGTTCGCTGTCGCTCGCGGTGCTGTTTTCCTTATTGAAAAGCGGCTTCTTCGTCTTTGACGCGCAGCAGATTGAGCATCAAGCTCATGTTGGATGACGCTTGAATCGTGCGCTCGAATTCGGTCTCTGATCCGTTGAATACGAATGTGCCTTCGGTCACGTCCAGAAAGCTGACGAGCGCGTTCTGGCCCTTGTCCGAGCCGGACTTTGCCCCGACGATCAGCCCTTCGTTGAAGTGGATCTCTCCCTTCGCAACGGACGATATGATGACAAGCGCACCGTTCAGTTTGTTGTTTTCGATTATTTGAATGATATCGAAGAGGCTCACGACTGCGAAGTTGCCGAGCAGCCCGCTTCGCCCTCGCGGCGGAGCCACTTCAGGTTGTTCGATCACAGGCGGCGGCGCTTCAACAACAGGCTCGACGGCCAGCGGTTTGCCTTCAACAAAGTGTTCGAGAATAGCGAGGTGCTCAGGCTTCAGATTCAAAAACCGAACACCCATTCCCATTTGCGGCATGCTGTAACGAACTTCGCATTCGGTATCTATGAACTTATCTTTGACGCGGAATCTGATCTTCAGAACCGTGCCTTGCGTGAAGCAGGTCATCGAATCAATGAAAGCACCGGTCGTGCTAAGGTCGGTGATGCGCGTGGCGAGGCGGTTAATGCCGATGCCTTCGCACTCTACTTCGCAGATGTGGCTGATTCGTTTAGCTTCTCGCCTGTCTTTGCCGTACCTCATCAAAATCCCACTTCGTAATGATGAACTAAAAATCCTTGCGTTCAGTTCATAATTCATCATTCATAGTTCATCGTTCTCTTCAATCTCTGCTCTAAGGGCCTGGAGCTTTTTTATTATCAAATCGTAGCCGAAACCCAGTCGCGCCAGATAATCGAACAGTCGCTTCGCATCATTTCTGTCTCCGGGACGACCGTGTGTGCGAATACGTTTTTCAATCGCTCGATCTATTAACGTGCCTTCGCCGACTTCTTCAAACACTGTGTCGAGCGCTTTATTTATCGTCTGCCGCTCGACCTTCTTACCGGCCAACTCGCGCGCCAGCCTCGACCTGCCTACGGGCTTTATGTTCACGCGCGAGCTTGCGTAGTTATGCGCAAACAGGCTGTCATTTACATAGCCCAGTTCTTTCAGTTTCGCTATGCACTCGTCAACGAGCGCCGGTTCAGCCCATGGCTTTGCCAACAATCGCTCGCGCAATTGCCGTTCGCTACGAGGGCGCGCGGCCAGTATGTTGACTGCCCTCGCAAAGATGCGCGCGCGCGTCTTGTCAACGTTGGGTTTCTGCGTTTTCTGTTGGCCGCTATCTTCATCTTCAACCGATTGATTTCGCCCGCGCGCAGGACTGCTTTCGCCCGCGCTTTCGGGTTTCATCTTGTTACTTGCTCTGTGCCTTCTAAAAGCCAATTGACGAATTGTTTAGTTTCGGGCCGCGAGGCATCAAGCGGGCCTGTGCGTTTGCGCGACCGCTCCATGTCTTCGCGCGCTTGATCCGCAACCGATCTTACTCCGGCCACTCTCAGCTTGAACTCATCGGCGTTAGTCGCGCAGTTGAGCGCCTCTTCGTATGTTATCAACCCGCGAGAATACAAATCAAACAGCGACTGGTCAAAGGTCTGCATCCCGTATTGCGACGTGCCTTGCGCTATCGCATCGCGTATCAGCGCGGTCTTCTCCGGGTGAATAACGCAATCTCTAATGTACGGGGTAACAATCATGACTTCGACGGCAGGGACGCGGCCCTGAATGGATTCAGCCGCGCGCACCAGCCTCATCGAGATTACGGCTCTGAGCACGCTGCCGAGTTGCAGACGGACTGCGCGCTGCTGGTGCGGCGGAAAGACCGAAACTATTCGATTGACCGTTTCAGTCGCGTCGAGCGTGTGCAGCGTTGATAAGACGAGATGACCTGTTTCGGCTGCCGTCAGTGCTGTCTCGATAGTTTCGTAGTCGCGCATTTCGCCCACAAGTATAACGTCAGGGTCCTGGCGCAACGCTCCGCGAAGCGCTTCGGAAAAGCTTCGCGTGTCAACATCCACTTCGCGCTGATTCACATAAGATTTTTTGTCGCGATGAAGAAATTCGATTGGGTCTTCGATGGTTACGATGTGGCCCGTGCGCGCGCGGTTCATGTAATCAATCATCGCCGCGAGCGTAGTTGATTTGCCCGATCCCGTAGAGCCTGTGACCAGCACAAGTCCGCGAGGCTCGTCGGCTATCTTTTCGATCACGGAAGGCAATCGCAATTCTTCTGTCGTGCGCACCGTCGTCGGTATCACGCGCAGCACCATGCCTACTGTGCCGCGCTGTTGAAATATGTTGCAACGGAAGCGACCCAGTCCCGATACGCCATAAGCGATGTCAATTTCGGAACTCTCGCCGAAGCGCTGCTTCTGCCGGTTGTTCATTATCGAGAACGCCATGTTGAGCGTGTCTTCGGCAGAAAGTCGCTGCGCTTCGACCATAGGTTGAAGCTCGCCGTTGATGCGCATGAAGGGGAAGCTCCCGGCCTTGATGTGCAAGTCGGATGCGCCCTTGCTGCATGCGATGGTCAGCAGTTGATCGATGCTGGGTGACATTAGCTATTGCCTCGCAAAGCTTGACTAATGAAATACTACGGGGACCGTACGCGATTATTCAGTTCAAGATAATTTCAGAGCGCCCCGACTTTGATACAGGTCGGGATTGAAGGTGAATGAGGAGGGGCATTCGCCGAAAGATTGGCCGGATGATGAGCGGGCCTGACCTCCAGCGCTCGTATTATAAGCGCAACTCCAACACGGAGCAACAGTAATAAAATAGAGGCCAGAGGTCAGAGATTATACGTTAGTCAGCGTAAAGATTGCTCTTTTCACCACTGACCTCCTGCCTCCAGCCTATTGCCTCTATCTATTTCTGATTAGGGCTGGTGTATCTCACTTCTTTGTCGTTGCTCAACAATCGCGTGATCGTGTATTTGATGAATCCCGTCTCGCGGTTGCCGTCATACTCGAATTCATAAACCCCGTGCGCGTTCGGCTCAAGTTGTTCGGGCGTAATTGGTATTTTGAGTATCTCCGGCGACTGGTTGTTCGCGCGTTCGAGCCTTACTTCTATAGCCAGCCCTTCGAGCGTTTCCTTTGAGATGTTATCAATCGAGCCTTTCGCTTTAACCATATTCTTGTTTGTTTCGGGAACACGTGAAGCGAATATCATGGCCTTTGGATCGCCTGACTGTAGCGACCGATTGGGGTCAACGCCGCGCATGCGCGCTACCCATGCATTGACTTGCGAATTCACAGATGGCACGAACAGGTAAACGGCCAAAGCGCCGCCGATGATTAGAATCACAAGCAGCAGCGTAATCGTGCCTCCGCGCCCGCCGTCTTTTACAAGCGGCTTGCCATAACGGGACAATTCGCCAATGCCGATTTCATCTTTCGACCTCGCAGGCGTGCCGAGCACCATAGGCCCTTGCGCTCCTTCGGTTGGCAGACCGAGCACAGCTCCTGCGGGCGCTCTTCGCTCGCGCCCTCGATTCACGTGCGCTGGCGTGAAGGAAGTCTCAACTGGCTCGCTGACAGGTGTAGACCTGACATCTAAAATAGCAGGCTCGGCTGCAAGCTCGCGCGTTCCGCGCTGCTCATAGGGCGTTGATGTTTGCTGTTCTGCTCGCGCTTCACTCTCGTATGACTGGCTGTAAAGACGAGTGTTGGAAACAGGAGGTTCGCTTGCCGCATTCTCATTGCGCGTGCTGCTCGCATAAAGATCGCGCGTCGGTCGCGGAGCGGGCTGTTGATTACGCACCATCTCAGATTGTTCGCGCGGAGTGATGGGTTTGATGGTCGGCGGTTCAAATGGTTCGCGCGGTGCTCGATGCTCGACCCGCGCGTCAAGTTCCGGTTCAAGCTTTCCGCTTTGCGGCTCGTTCGCATGTTCGATTAATTGAGAATGCAACAGTGCCGTTTGATCAGATGCAGCGGGTTGAGCGGGAGCAGAGATTTCCTGCTCTTTCCTTTCAAGCTCTGCCCAAACATCTTCACCAAAAGGCATCGTCTCGCGCGGCGCTTCCGGTCGGACAGGTGGTTCAACCTGAGCCAGAGGGCTTGCGAGCATCTCAGTCCCGCGCTCTTCACGCGTAATCTCCGGCTCGTGCGCGCGAGGATGAACGACGGGCGGGGCCGCTTCCGGCTCAGCCTCAATTCCCGATTGAGCGATCTCGTGCAACTCTTCGAAGGCCGGGTCGCTTGTGAGTATGCGAGTCTCGCTTCTTTGAGGAGAGATAGCCACAGGCTCAATCTCTTCCGGTTGAGCAGGCTGCGCGCGCTCGGCGTCTAAGCCTGTAGGCTGTGACCGCGCAGACGGTTCGATGAAAAGGCTGCTGCGAGACATGCTCCATTCCTCTTCGGCCTCTTTTTCGCTCACTTTAACGCGGCGAAGAAAGTAAATCAGAAGCGAGATGCCCGCGATGAAAAAAAGTACCGCTGCGGCTATCACGAGTTTGGATAACCTTGGCGGCTCTTGCGATTGGATGAGAATGAAAAGCGCAAAAAGCATTTTAGTCAAACCCCTCAATTTGCAAATTGAATCTGTAGCCCATACGTCAGCAATCGTTATACTTCTACTGATGCCGCGCTCTCAGTCACGGGTTGCGCGAGCGCCACAATTGCTTCGAGCATAATTGCCTCTTCGTCCGGCTCAACCGTGCGCAAATCAATCAGCACCCGGTTGTGCTCTGTGCGAGTGATGATCGGCACGCGGTGGCCGCGCAATCGCTGTTCGATTTGCGACGCGGATAATTCGTCATCCGCAATCGCAACCAGAGCGGTCGGCAGTTTCACTTCGGGAGCCGAGCCGCCGCCTATAACCGATTCGCCGTCTTCAATCGTGATATTGATTCTCCCGCCGGTCATTAGCTCTATTGATTCGCTGAAGCGCCGCGCACGCTCGCTCAGACCGTCGCGCGTTCGAGCCATCGCGCGAATGACGGGGATTTCCGATTCTGCGACGCCGCGCTCGTAAAGCCTCAACGTCGCTTCGAGCGCGGCATAAGTCATCTTGTCCACTCTGAATGCGCGCATCAAAGGATTTTTTCGCACCAGATCAACAACGGCGCGCGAGCCTGCGATGATGCCCGACTGCGGCCCGCCCAACATCTTGTCGCCGCTGAATGAAACTACAGAAATGCCTGCGCGAAGCGACTGGGCTACGACAGGCTCGTCTTTCACTCCGTAAGGCGCGAGATCAATCAGGCAGCCCGATCCCAAATCTTCAAACGACAAAATGCCCGCGCGACGGGCCAGTTCGGCTATCTCTTTCACGTCGGGGCGCTCTGTAAATCCGATGATGCGATAATTCGATGGATGCACGCGAAGTATGAGCCGTGTGCTTTCGTTTATCGCACGCTCATAATCATTGATGTGCGTGCGATTGGTCGTGCCGACTTCGCGCAGTCGCGCGCCGCTTTTGGCCATCACGTCGGGGATGCGAAAGCTGCCGCCGATCTCGATCAACTCGCCGCGCGATACGATCACTTCTCCGCCTTCGGCCAGCGTGTTGAGCACCAGCATCACAGCCGCAGCGTTGTTGTTTGTGACTATTGCCGATTCGCTTCCCGCAAGGCGAGCGAGCACCTGCTGGCAATGTGATTCGCGAGCGCCGCGTCGCCCTTCGCTCAAATCGTATTCGAGATTCGAGTAATGAGAAGCCACTTCCGAGATCGCTTCAATAGCCGCGTCAGCAAGAGGCGCGCGACCGAGGTTCGTGTGAATGATAACCCCTGTGGCATTGACGACTCGTTTGAGCGAAGGCTGAACAGATGCGTTAGCTCGCGTTTCAAGTCGGCGCTCGATTTCTTCAATCAGAAAACTCGCAGCCTGCTGTCGAGCTTGAAATTGTCCACTGGTGATCTGTTTGCGCATGTCTTCAAGAATTTCTCTGAGCAGGTCGCGCACGCGGTCGCGGCTCAAAACTTCAGATAGCCGCTCGGCGGCGGGGCGAGCAAGCATCCGCTCGATTGAAGGCAGCAATCTCAATGCATCACTTGACATGCGATTTCAGTTGACACCGTAAAGTGCCTGGCTTACATTCTAACACAACCCCCGCGCCTTACACATAAGCCCCTTCCGAGGTAATGATGGAAGCAAAACAAATCAATCCAATAGACGAGTCTCTTGATCGCCTCGAATACGAAATGCGCCGGTTGAAAGTTGAATATGATATTTATTTCAACGGCGGATCACTTCGCCCGCCGATGGATACGAAGGGTCGTGTTGAGACTTCGATCAAACGCATATACGACACGCGCGGCATGTCGTTCGGCCAGCGCTTTCGTTACAACAGTCTCGTTGCTCGCTACAACGTGATGCGCGAGTTGTGGCGGCGGCAAACACAGGATCGCGAAGAGAGCGGACGACCTCCCACGCCTGAAGCTCACACAGCTTTGCGCGAGCGATCAGCCATCATTCGATGTCGTGATCCGAAGGCGGAGCCTGAGAAAGTCAGCGAGCTTTACGATCACCTGATAGCTGCTAAACGAGAATGCGGTGAAAGAATAGGCGCGCTTACGCTTGAAGTATTCACTCAGTTTTTGATGTCGCGCGCGGATCAGATAAAAGAACGCCTCGCTACGGATGCCGTAGACTTTGTCATAGGCGTGGACAATGGCCGCGTCAAATTTGCCGCGCGCCCGGCAGGTGATTAAATTCAGGAAAAGGATTATTTCCTGCTCGAAAATTGAAATAGCCCTGCCTTTGAAAGCAGGGCTATTTCTAATCGCCTGGGGCAATCACTAAAGCCTTCGGACAGCTTCGGCTTGAGGTCCTTTCGGTCCCTGGACTACTTGAAACTCGACGGTTTCACCTTGCTTGAGCGACTTGTACCCGTCCTGCACTATGGCTGAATAGTGCACGAACACGTCTGTGCCGCCCGGCTGCTCAATGAACCCATAGCCTTTTGCGTTGCTGAACCATTTGACCTTGCCTTGTGATGTTGACATCTACTTTCCTCCTCCAAATCTGCTCAGAATGGATGCTTCGCTGGCTTGAGCAGCCGTGCGTTTGCCTTGATTCACAATCTTGTATTGTCCTTAAGAGATACTCGCGCGACGGACAATGCGCCTGATATTGTCCGTCGCGCAAAGCTTAAAAAGAAAACCGCAAAGCGAAGCTCGCCGATTTGCGAGCCTCCCTTTGCGGCTTCTTATCAAGCTTTCCTGAGTGCTGCCAAGACTTCCAACCGCTCAAGC
>DATEKX010000426.1:0-4622 GCA_035277165.1 Blastocatellia bacterium
GCCCCTACGGGGCTGAGGTATTACGTCCGGTTATCCTGTTGGACACCTCTACAATCATACTTTTTCTAAGGGCGATCTGTACTTTTAAATTTTTCTTGCAAGCCGTGATGATAAGTTTGACCTCGCTCGTAGCCTCTGCGAAAAGGCTCCGCGTCGCAAATCTCTCCATAGAACTGGCCCAGATATTTTGCAGCCTCGTCGTAAGACTTGCCGCGCGTTTCTGTGTGCAGCGCAGACTCGAATCCTTTGCGATAATGAGCCTCGTCAATCTTGAAATCGCCGCCTTGTTGCGCATAGTCCTCTTCTTCGACATCGCGCAATCCAAGCCACCAATCCTCGCGGGCCGCATCTATGCTCTCTGCGCCTGTTTCTTTCATGATTGTGCGCGCAATGCTGTCCTGATCATCGTCTTCCGTGAAAGCGACGACGACCGAGCGGCCTTGCCTGAGCGCGTCTTCGTAAAAGAACAACTCATCTTTCGGCAAACCATCAGCCATGCCCTGTTCCAACTCTCCGCCCAGTGCCGCGCCGCCAATCGCGCCGCCTGTGCCTAAGAGCGCCGCGCCGATAATTCCTGAAGCGATGATCGGGCCTACGCCCGGTATGAACAGACTGGCAGCCGCCGCGCCCAAACTCATGCCGCTTGCCGTTCCCAAAGCGCCGCCGACTACGCCGCCCAACGTCTTGCCCATGCCCGGCTGCTCTGTATCAGTAGTTGCAACTGCTTCAAGTTTTTTTTCCATATCGCCGGGCGTCAGAAAGCTTATGCGATTATCTGAGATGCCGATTGACCGCAGACGTTCGACCGCGCGCTCTGCATTCGCTCGTGAGCTAAAAGTTCCAACAGTAGTTTTCATATGTCATCTCCTTTGTCGTCGTTGCCGAATTACCGGAAACCGCAATGGCGTAAAATTCCCGTACAAACAATGCGCAGGATATTGCTCGAAGTGCTCGCTTTCGGTTCACTAGCAGACATAATCACCACGCTGACAAATTAAAGGGCAATGAGAGTGCCACACTGTTGATTGAGCGGAGCATAAGAAGTAGAATGCTCACACTTCAGTATTATGAACCACGGCTTGCGGATGCGATGCGCGAGCGACTATACGTGCAGAGGTCAAGCGTTATGTTGCGCCAGTGGATTCTGCTATTGCTGATCCTGTTTTTCGCGTATGTGGGAGAGCGTCGAAGTGCGGCATCTAGTTGGAGACCCGTCACGGCGCAAGAACTGAAGATGACCGCTAGTGCTATCGGCGACCCCGAAGCCGATGCTGCGATGCTGTTTCGCGAGGGCGATCTTAACGATAACTTTCCTGATGGCACCAGCCTCAAGGTCTACATCCGAATCAAAATCTTTAACGACCGTGGACGCCGTTACAGCGACGTGCAGCTTCCTTATCGTGTAGAGCTTGGCCGCATCACAGATGTGAGCGCGCGAACTGTTCGGCCCGACGGCTCGGCCATCGAAGTCGCAGGCCGTGACATTTTTGACAGAGTCATCCTGAGAACGAATCAAGGCGTGTGGCGCGCGAAAGTTTTCTCAATGCCTGCAGTCGAAGCAGGTTCAATCATCGAATATCGGTATCGTCAAACCTACCCGGACGGCTTCAGATATTTTCAACTCGATCTGCAATCGGAACTCTTCACCAAAGAGCTTCGCTACAGCATCAAACCGCAGGCCGAATCAAAGCTCGATGTGCGATGGGTGACGTTCAACGCGCAAGACCCAAAGCGATTTGCGCCGACCTGGGACGGCACGTTTGACATCCGCGCTGAAAATATCGCGCCGTTTCGCCGCGAACCGCTAATGCCTCCTGATCTGGGTGTGAAGATGTGGGGCTGGCTTTACTACTCGAACGAACTGGAGACGAAGCCCGACAAATACTGGCGAGATTATGCGCGGCGAATGTATGACCGAACAAGCTACGAGACGAAACCTACCAGCACCATTCGCAAAATTGTTGAGACGATCACGCTTTCGACCGACGGCCCGATAGAGAAGACCGCGCGAATCTATAACTACGTTCAGAAAGAGATTCAAAGCATAAGAGTCAAAGAAGAACGCGGGGCGGAAGACGATGACTACCCGGAACTGAAAAAGAACTATACAGTAGATCATACGATTCGGCGGCGCTATGGCACGCCGCGCGACATCAATCGGCTTTTTATTGCGATGCTGCGCGCGGCAGGGCTTGACGCTCGCGTCGCTGAGCTGACCACGCGGGATGAAAATTTCTTTCATCGCTCTTTCCCCGACTCGTTTCAATTCAGCAGCGAAGTAACCGCAGTAGTTGCGCGCGACGGCTCGATTCAATTTTATGATCCGGGCACCGCGCATTGCCCGCTCGAAATGCTTTCATGGGAAAAGGAGGCCGCGACTGCGCTCATTTATGACAACCGTGATGCCCGCTTCGTCGAAACGCCTGTCACGGACGCGGCGCGCACTGCCGAAGATCGCAACATTGCCGTTAAGGTTTCGAGCGATGGGCGCGTGGATGCGCAGGTTGATCTGAAGATCACAGGCCAGCGCGCGGTTGAGCTTCGCAACGAGTGGTGGGGATTGAACACGGACGAGCAACGCAAACAAGTCATCAACATAGTGCGCGAAGCACTCCCCACTGCCACGATCAACGAGCCATCAATATCTGTCTTGAATCTGAAAAACGCAGCCGCACCGCTCGCTGCCGCCTACAGCTTCACTGCTGCGCAGTTTGCCAGTCGCACCGAAAAACGCTTGCTGTTGCGCCCTGCGTTGTTGAGTCATCGAGACGAAGCTCTGCTGCAATCGCCGCAACGCTCGAACATCGTTTATTTTCATTATCCGTGGTCTGAAAGCGAGCGCGCAGTGATCGAAGTCCCCGATGGCTACGGGGTCGAGCCGCTGCCTGACCCGATAGAAATAGATATAGGCGCGGCGCGGTATCAAGCTACGTTTGCGCGCGAAGGAAGCCGTGTGATCTACGAGCGTCGCTTAACTGTTAACGCGATTAAGTTCACAGTAGAACAATATCAGACCGTGAAAGCATTCTTTGATCGCGTGCTTCAGGCAGACCACACAGCTATTTCATTCAGGCAGTAAAACAGGGAGCGGCATTAGGATCTACATTGCCGCGTGCTATCTGTAAAGTTTGGTCAAGCGGCTTTGCTGGATCTGTTGACGAATTATCATCGCCATCTCGCCGCTGGTTTCAATGGATTTTCTCCATCGCATCTCTGCGAATGCGCAACCGAGCCGAAAGCACGTAGGGGCCAGTTCCGAATGCGCCTGACCGTGATCTAGCGCGCAATCGTTTATGCAGACCGCCAGTGGAGTCCCCGGAAGCTCCTCGATTGATGCGTGGTTTATCATAAATCTAATGTCCCCATTAACAATAGACGAAAAAGCATGGCAATCTCTTGCAACTCTTTTGTAACTATTTTCAAAAAAACATTGCTTTTATCATAACCCGCGCAAATGTGAGTTATATTTTCTGTACACAGACCCATAATCAGGCTTTTGTAAGGCAAAGAGCTTGAGCAAGCCGGATTGCTTCCCTAAAATATTCATTTCGCCAATGTGCGAAAGGCTTGATTATGTTTAGGCAATTGATTCATAAGTGGGAACGCAAGCTCTCGCAAAGAGATATAAATCGAATGATGATACCCTTTGAGTGGGGGCTTGAATTTTTGGGCAATCACTTCGATAACGGCCATTCTTTGCCGAGCGGCTCGAATCGCGGCCAGCAGCAGGCGCGCGAAATCATCTTTGGCCTCAACGAGCGAGCGATAGCTGATAGCGACCAGTTTTTTCAGTCTCCGCCCGTGACCGACTTCTCATTTGATGGCGAATGGCTCAGCTTCCCAAGCCCTGTAATCACACCCTACGAAAACAACAATACTGTTCACGCCCGTTATTTTCCGGTTCAGGCGCGCACAGATGCCATGAACGGCTCGCTCGCTCAGGAAGTAGATCGCGCCCGTGGCCGCGCCGTGATCGTGCTGCCGCAATGGAACGCCGACGCCGAAAGCCATGTCGGGTTGTGCCGTTTGCTCAATCGCGCAGGGATTGCGGCATTGCGATTGAGCTTGCCTTACCATGACCGGCGGACTCCGGCAGGGCTTGTTCGCGCCGATTACATGGTGAGCGCAAACATCGGGCGAACGCTTCAAGCGTGTCGCCAGGCCGTTTTGGACTTGCGCGGGGCGATTGACTGGCTTACAGCTTGCGGCTACGACCGGATAGGCATAACTGGAACGAGCATAGGCTCTTGCATAGCGTTCCTCGCATTCGTTCACGACCAGCGTTTGCGCGCAGGCGCGTACAACCACGTGTCGAGCTATTTCGGCGATGTGGTATGGGAAGGCATAAGCACTGCGCACGTCAGACGCGGCCTTGAAAGCGCGCTCACACGCGAAGAAGCGCGGCGCGTGTGGTTGTCCGTCAGCCCTAATGCTTACATCGAGCGTTTAATGCGCAATCCGCGTCACGGGCTGTTCATCTCAGCGCTTTACGACCTTTCATTCCCGCCTGAGCTTTCGCAGTTGTTGTTTCAAGAGTGCGAGCGTTACGGCTTGAGTTATGATCGGAGACTCGTGCCATGGGGGCATTACACGATGGGCAAGACGCCGTTTAAGTATTACCT
>DATEKX010000427.1:0-6491 GCA_035277165.1 Blastocatellia bacterium
TGCGCGTCTTGATCGAATCGCGCGGCGCGATATTGGATTCCGATTCGCTCAACAAACTTGCGGCGAACGGCGGCGAGTCTTTCACTTGATAAGCGCCCACGCGCATAGTATCAGCAAAAATGATCGAGCCGTCGCGCGCGGCAACTTCCTGAGCGTCGCCCGTGGGCGTTGTTATAGTGGCACTGCTTTGTGTAGTGCGAATCAACGCGGGCTGACCTGCGCGCACGGCCCTGTCTGTAGTCGAGGCATCGCGGCCAGCAAGCCATGCGATTGAGTTCGCAAGCAATATTGGAAACTCGACTTTGAGCGGCAGGTCGCTTTGCGCAAGATCGAACCCGATCATCACAATGCGACGGCGACCGTCATCGCCTGCCCAGATCAGCCCGTCACTCCCGCTCGTTGCAACGGGCCGAAGCCACGAAGCCACTTCGCGGCGCGAGGCGCTTTCGACATGAAGGTCTGCGTAACTGAGAAAGCTGTTGACCGGATGCGAACGCTCGACCGTCGTAATCTCAGGCCGTTCCTGCGCTCCGGTCGCGCGCCACAATCCTTGAACGTCTGAAGGATTGATTGCGAGCAGCGAACGATTGCCTTCGATAAAATCAGGGCGAAGAGTTCCATCGCTCACTATGCAATCAAATTCCGAAAGACTCGTGTTCGCATTGATCCTGCGCGCGTCTAAATCCGTGTTGACCGCAATCGCGCGAAGCAGAAATTGATTGTCGCTCGCAACGCCGACTCGAAGCCGCCGCGCGTCAGGCAGAAAAGCATAAGCTATGTTGTCAGATGCGAGGTCGTCGCTCAGATCAAGCGCCAGTTCGGCAAGCCCACCTGATTCAGGCAGCGAATCAAACAAAAGAGCTGTGCGGTCATGCGCAGCTACGTTCACGGTTCGCGCGTCTGCAAGCTCGCCATCAATCTTCAACTCGACGCCCAGCGTTCGGTCGCTGTCGCCAAAGTTTGCGATTGATGCGAACAACTCGCGGCGGCTGGCATCAGCCGAACGCGAATTCATAGCAAGGATGCCGACATTGTCTGCGCGCTTGCCTACACGAACGAAGCGAAGAGATGCAGTGCCCGACTGCGAGCTGAGGTCAGAAGCCAGAGATGCGTTGCCGCCGTCGCTGATTACAATCATGCTTGCGTCGCGCTCCGTCTTTGCGATCTGTTCAGCCAATCGCACAGCGTCCGTAAGACCTCCTGCCGCATCCGTCTCCTGCACATCGTTGATTGCCGAGGCGAGCGCGGCACGGTCTGAGGTGAGCGACGAACGAACGGTGACGCGCGACGAGCTTTCGACTATAGCCGCGCGATCATCGCCGCCCAGCCCGTTAACCATGTCGCGCGCGAGTTCTTTAGCTCGGTCGAGGCGCGAGCGCCCGCCTTCGTCACGAGCGCTCATGCTTGCAGTCGAATCAATGATGATTATGGTGCTTCCCGAAGCGAGCGAGCGCATTGTGATGAGAGGACGCGCGAGTGCAAAGACGAGCGCCGCGAGCGCCGCGAGTTGCAATAAGAGGAGAAGACTGCGACGCAATTTTTTGAAGGGGGCGTTTGCTTCTACTTCTTCAAGCGCGCGTTGCCACAAGAACACGCTCGGCACGACGCGCCGCTTGCGCTTGAGTTTAAGCAGATAGAAAAAGATGATTATCGCGCCCGTGAGCATCCACCACAGCGCGCTCGCCGAAATCAGTCTCATATCAAAAATCCCGCAACCGTCATGGCCCGGCTCCGATTATAGCAAATCAATCGCTGGATTAACGTTGCTCTGCCGAGTACCATTTCAGTAATACGCTCTGGCTGAGGTGCAGGTTTGCTATCAAAGGATGCCCGTTTACGATGAGCGACGCGACTGAAAGATTGACCGACGAAGAAAACATGCACGCGAATGATCGAGGCGAGACTGATCTGACGGTCTCGCATGAGCGCGCCGCGCGCCGCGCGCGATGGGCTGAGATAGTCTTCATCATCGCGCTCAGCTTCTACGCGGTGCTGGCCGTGCTGGCTCACCACTACGCCTACTTCCAATGGGACGTGAGCATCAATCGCGCAATCAGATCAATCGCGCTTCCGGGTTTCAGTTCTTTAATGATAGGGCTATCGTGGCTGGGCAGCGACCTTGCGCCGGTTGTGCTTGTAGTGGGCACGGGAGTCGCGTTGATGGCAGCAGGGTTTCGGCTCGAAGGACTCATCTGCATGATTGGAGTGTCGTTAGGCTCGGCAATGAACAGCCTTTTGAAGATACTCATCGCGCGGCCCCGCCCCGACCCCGCGCTCATCGAGGTGTTGAAGCAGTACGACCATAACAGTTTTCCTTCGGGCCACGTTACTTTCTTCGTAGAATATTTTGGCTTTCTCCTTTTCCTCAGCTACGTGCTGCTCAAACGCGGTCGCCTGCGCAAGGCGTCTTTCGTGTTATTCGGATTGTTGATTTTTCTGATCAGCATATCGCGCGTTTACATGGGCGCGCACTGGCCTAGCGATACTCTCGGAGCTTACCTTGCAGGCGGCGTCTGGCTGATGCTGATGATAGAAGCTTATAGCCGGTTGAAAGCGAAACGAGGGTGAAGCCACGAATTGCACGAATGATTACGAATTAACACGAATGAAGTTATTCGTAATAATTCGTAATAATTTGTGCAATTCGTGGCTATAGTTCTTACTTCATGGGCTTGCTCTGACGCGAAAAGCGGTAGCTCTGATAAGACATCTTCTTGCGCGACATTTTGATGTCTGCGGAACTGGACAAATCCGCTACCAGATCACTGAGCATTTCAGCCTGCTCCTGTACCTCTGAATCTGCCATGTAAGGCGCACAAGCCTGAGCCAACGCTTGAGTCGCTCCAACAACACTCTGGCGGGCGGCTGTGATGTCTCCGCGATCAAGATGCTCTATGGCTTCACGGCGCGCGCGCGCGGCCATCAGAAATTGCATGGCTTTGATTACTCGCTCATCGCTCGGCGCACTCTCGGCCACAGACGGCTCGGCAAATTCGACGAAGACGCTTTGACCCAAAATCTCTCTATCGCTTGACGGCGCGCCTTGCGGGTTCCACGCCAATCTCAGGTCTAAAGCTTTGAAGCGATTCCCCGCCGGTTGCGAAGGCAGCTTCAACCTGACGACCACATCAACGGGCGCACCGGCCAGCAGGTTCGGAAGCTTGTAACGGCCCGTGTGAGTCACCTCGAAATCGTTCAGCACATCCTGAACTTTCACGCCGTCCGAAGGTGTAAAACCGAGACTTACGGTGTGCCCGGTCTGAGCGATCAACCCTTCCATTTCTGTCGCAAAGATGCGCGCCATGTCTTCGGCCTGCTCGACGTGCCACGCGTTTCCTCGGCCCGCCTCGGCCATCGGTATGAGCAGGTCTTCGTTAAAGTCCCTGCCGATTCCGATTGTCGAACTCGTCACACCGCGCGCCGCCAGTTCGCCCGCCTGCGTGACTATGCGATCAATATTCGTCTCGCCGACGTTCGCCAATCCATCCGTAATCAGCAGGACTCGATTGACGGCATCCTGCATTAAATGGCTACTGACTTCGATTCCTCCGCGCACCCATGCTTCGTGCAGCGCCGTTGAGTTTCGCGCGCGGATGTGCGCGATGCGCTCTTTAATCGCTTCTTTGTTTTCGGCGGGCTGGCTTGCGGCAAGCACTTCAACTACATCGTCAAATATGACGAGGCTTATGCGGTCTTCGGCCAGAAGCTGGTCTATGCAGAACGCTGCGGCTTCGCGCGCGCGCGCGATCTTCTCGCCTTCCATGCTCCCCGAACGATCCAGCACGAGGCTCAAGTTCAAGCGGTGTCGCTTGGTTTGCGCTTCAACCTTTGGCGGCGTAATGCGAATCAGCAGGTCTGCGGTCTGTTCCTTACCTACTGGAAAGAGCGGGCGCTCCGTTATGACTTCAATGGTAGGTTTAGTGGTGTTGCTCATTCATGCTTCTCACTTTCTATATGATTTTCGATTTCACTCAACATTCTTCGCGCAAGGCGCTGCCTTTCTTTAACGTCGTCCGGCAACTGGTAGTCTCCGCGAATGTGCAGTTCAAGTCCCGGCTCGACTTCGATGCGCGACCAGGCATTCACAGAAGTAGGACCGGGCGTTTGTTGCGCAGTTGCTACGGACGCAGACACGCGCGACGAAGCTTTTCGCGCCGCAGGCATCGGCGGCGGCGGTATTTGTGTCGCAGGTGCGCGCGGCTTGAGCAGAGATTCCAGATATTCCGTCGCCGCGTTCTTCTTCGAGCTTTCGCTCTCCATGCCCAAAAGCTGTTCAAGCTCGCGCTCGCTTTTGCTTTCGACCAGTTCTTTGATTTTTCTGATTGGCAGATGCTCCGCTTGCAATCGCTTGATCACAAGCAACTGCAAAAGGTGACCGTACCCGTAAACGGAAGAAAGCCCCTGCTTGCCTTCCGGCGCAGAGATAAGCCCTTCGCCGCTGTAGTAGCGCACCATCCGCTCGTCCGGCACTTCGCTGACGCTGCCGCGCTCTTGTCGCGGCACGAATTCAGTGATGAACCGCGCCGCCGTATCAGCAAGCTGCGTCGTCCCTACGAATTTCTGCCCGCGAAAACTCTTTAACTTTTCTCTCATACGCAAAGAGTTTACTATGAACAGTAAATACTGTCAACAGTTATTGCTGAAATTATTTTTGATTGGAGCAAAGAGATGCCTGCTGCGCGGGTAGACATAATCTGCCCCTTTATGTTTAATAGATAAAGTCGGAGCTTGAAGGATATTTAAGAAGTTGGGATGTCAAACCGATGTCGTAATAACCATTGCCTGAAACTCTGTCCCTACACAAACAATTAATAAATAGCAGTCCTCACCGCTCGAAAATGTCTCCCCGTGCTTGAATTTTTAACGGACGCGGACCGCGCTGGCTTGTATAAGGCCAGCCATAGAGAGGATGGATTATGCGAAGAGCAAGAATTTTATGCTGGTGTCTCGCGTTACTTGGCGCGATGTGTCCTTCACTGAATTTCGATAAGGCCGCGATGGCTCAAGGGTCTGCGCCTGCCGACATAGAACTAGTCGAAGTAGCGGCGGGGTTCAGCAGTCCCATCTATTTGACCAACGCGCGCGATGGCAGTCGTCGTCTCTTCATAGTCGAGCAGGCCGGTCGCATCAAAGTGCTTCAACCCGGTTCGACCTCGCCAGAGGTCTTTCTCAACATCACGTCGAAGGTGCTTTCAGGTGGAGAGCGCGGGCTGTTGGGGCTTGCATTTCACCCGCAGTTCTCAACCAATCGCCGCTTCTTCGTCAACTATACACGCCGGTCTGACGGCGCAACCGTTATCGCCGAATATCACGCCTCGGCTCTAAGCCCGAATGTTGCGGAGACCGACGAGCGCGTGCTGCTGACAATCGCGCAGCCGTTTTCAAATCACAACGGCGGGATGATCGAGTTCGGCCCGGACAAGTTTCTATACATAGCCATGGGCGATGGCGGCTCGGCAAACGACCCCGGCAATCGCGCGCAGAACACGCAGGAATTGCTCGGCAAAATACTCCGCATAGATGTTGATAGCACGCAATCGGGACTCTCTTACGCGACGCCTTCGGATAACCCTTTCATCGGTTCTACAGGGCGCGACGAGATATATGCTTATGGGCTTCGCAATCCCTGGCGCTTCTCGTTTGATCGTTCGACGGGCGCGCTCTACGCAGGCGATGTCGGGCAAGGCGCGCGGGAAGAGATAGACATCATCACGCGCGGAGGCAACTATGGCTGGCGCGTAAAGGAAGGCACAATCTGCACGAATAATGATCCTTCGATGTGCTCCTCTTTGTCGTCAATTCCTCCGATAGCCGAATACACTCACGCGGGCGGGCGCTGCTCCGTCACAGGCGGTTATGTTTACAGAGGCGCGCTCGGCAGCCTTCCCGTCGGAGCGTATGTCTACGCTGACTTCTGCACGGGCGAGATATTCCTGTTGAAAGATGGAGCGACCAGCCTTGTGCTCGACACGCCGTTCAACATTCCGTCATTCGGCGAAGACGAAGCAGGAGAGATTTACGTTGTAGGAGCGGACGGCACTATCCGTCGCTTCGGTAATCTCAACGACCTGCCAGAAGCTTTTACGATAAAAGGAGCGTTTGTTCGTCGCCGTTCTTCGGGCGAGGTGTTCGACCCTGTCACCGTCAAAAAGAACGCGAAGAAATTCGAGATCGTCGTATCCGAAGATGTGGCCGCGCCTACGCTCGAATCCGCAGGCGCAGTTATATCAATCAACGGAATCAGGCTGGAAACCACTTACACGACAAACGAGCTTGGAGCGCCCGTATTCGTCGCGCGTTTGAAACGCAAGATGCTTCAGGAACCTGAAACCCTCACAGTCGAAGTTGTTAGGACGAACGATACGCGCTCGAATAGATTATCAATTCAGGTCGTGCCGCAGCCGTAGGAGTTGCGCATTTAGGATTGCGGAATGCGGATTAGGAAAGGTATCCTCGTTGATTGACGTTAATCCGCATTCCGCACTGCAGTG
>DATEKX010000428.1:0-3878 GCA_035277165.1 Blastocatellia bacterium
CGTAAGACCATGACCGCTCATCGCCTGTCGGCGATCCGGGCAGGGACAAGCCCTGCCCCTACCTGACATGCCAACCAACTTTGTTACAGTCTTGCCACTGACTACTGCTCTTTCATCGCGAAGTCGTCGAGCCAGATAGCGCCGCGCGTTGGCTCGTCATAGCCGTACTTGGATTTTCGCTTCATCGAGATGTAAACGGCGGATGAATCGCCTACAGCTTTGGGAGCGACGAATTCAACCGATAGCAGTTTCCAGTCATTTGATCCGGCGACAACCGGGTCGGACTGAGCTATCCAGGTTGACGCTCTATCCGTCACCACAAGGCGCGGGCCGTCGGGCGTGACCAGATTCTCGCTTTTCACATAGCACTCAACTCTGTAACGCGCGCCGGGTCGCACGATGACGAGTTGCCGGATTTCGTCTTTCAGCTCTGTCGTATCGCGACCCAGAAACTCCATCTTCAGCGACCGCGAGCCTGAATGCGGGCGGCTCGTGTCAATCGTCAATCGCGCATACTCGCTGCGACCAAACGTCCAATCGAATTGTGAAAAATTCTTCAGTATGTCCGACTCGAACCCGCCGTTCCAAACAAGCTGGGCCGAGGCGTCACCTTCCGCGATGAGGCTCACCCAAAGGTCTCGTGCAAGCGCAAGGTTATCAGCAGCGACGAGCGAGTTCAATAATCCTGCGCTTTCCATCGAAGCGAGCCGCGCATTGCGGTCAATGCTGCGAAAGATGTTGGCGGCTTCCGCAAATTTCGATTGCCTGACGAGAAATTGCGCAAGCGGGAGCCGCGCCTTCGCATCATTGCCCGCGACCGCCTCGACTGCTTCGACGCTGCCGCGCGAAGCCCGCCATACCAAATCAAGCGTCACAGGCAGGAAATGTATATCGGCGTCGGTGACTATGCGAAATTCATCCACGGAGGCCGCGAGTTTTCCCTGCCTCAAAAGCACGTTTGCCAGTCGCCAGTGAACGTTTCTGTCATTAGGCGCAAGCGCAAGCGCAGACCTGAGCGCTTCTTCGGCTGTCGCGCGGTCGCCTTGCGCTTCTTTGATCGAAGCCAGCGTCAATTGATAGTGATAATTGAACGGTGAAAGGTTGATTGCGCGCAACGCGAGTTGTTCGGCGTGCGCCAGATCGCGGTCTGATTCAAGCAATTCGGCTCCGGCAAGTTTCGCATTGAGTCGAGCCGAGTTCGGAAAATATTCGAGAGGAACCACAAGCGTCTCGCGCCCGTAAACAAAGCGGTCGTCCGAAAGCGTACCTACGATAAATCTGGAGACGATCAGGACAACAAGCAGCGCGAATGCAACCAGAGCCAGAACGACGACAACCAGCTTTGTCGCTATGTTTTTCAGATTAAATTCAATAGTCATGAAGGTCGGCTCGCGAGCCTGAATAGGCTACGCCCTTCGCGTGTTAAACCCGTGAGGGAAGCCGCGCAATGCGGCAATTCATCTATTAGCCAAGCTCCCGGCACTTGTCTGTTTAGGGGGATCAAACGACGCTAAGACTTTACCAGAAACTCACCGTCCAGACTACCGGCACAAAAGCGCATAAAAAGGCTCGATTAAAGAGTTATGATTTTCTGCGCGCTGAGTTTTTCAGGCGGGAAGGTTCGCATAACCCACTCACTGATTCACCCTGGATTAAACCATCTAAAGCATATCGTAAGCGCCAGAAAGCATACTGTGGGGTTTGCGGGCTTGTCAACACTGCGCGTTTTCTCTTTTTTATCGCATCTTTAAGCCCTGCGCGATACGTAATTCTAATCTGGGCGCGGGCGCTTTTGGTTTGAGTTTTCGCGATAGTCTCACTAAAATAACTTAGCTCGCCAAGCTTCTACGGGTGGACCCGTATTGAATTTGACCGCTTTAATACCGCGACCGGGCAACCGGAGTTTATTTGTGCCCATCAGTCATATTTTTCTATCTTATTGTGAACATGTTTTTTGAGGCTATATTTGTAAGGATGATTGTAGTTTTCGAGCACGGGCGGAGACATACAGGATGCGGACAGTAAAAGACCTGGAAGTAAGTTACGCTCATTTTGAGCAACCTAAAGTAAAGACTCGGCCTGGGCTGTTCGACAGGCTCGAACGCAAGAAACTGCTGGTCATAATATTCACCGTTGCAATAGCCTTCGTCGCGCGCGCTTACCAGCTAGGCTCACAGAGCATGGCCGAAGACGAAGCGAATAAAATATTCGCCATCCGCGCATACGAGCAGGGCGATTTTACAGTAAACGCAGAGCACCCGATGGTGATGAAGATGCTCTGTTACGTCTCTGTTCACGCTGTAACCACATACAACAATGCGATTGGAAGCAAAGTCGGTCTTGCGGTCTCAGAAGAAGCGGCGTTGAGGCTCCCTAACGCTTTGTTTGGCGCGCTGACCGTAATTCCTTTGCTTCTGCTCACGGCTGCGCTGCTGGGATTCAGAGTCTCGCTGATCACTTCTCTGTTATGGGCTACGGGGATAGACGCCATCTGGTTCAGCCGGATAGTGAAAGAAGATTCGTTGCTGGTCTTTTTCATGTTCAGCGGTTTTTATCTTTATAACCGCGCGAAATCGCTTCCGGCCACAGACATTCGAGGGCAGGAGCGACTCTATGCTCTGGCGGGGGCCGCGTTCGGATTGATGATGGCGTCGAAATATTTCCCGCATTACTTCGCATTGAATGCGCTTTATTATACGATTGTCGGGTACGACAGCCGGAACAATCGGCCTTTGACGCGCCGCATGTGGGGCCGTTATTTCGGCGGACTCGTGACTGCTTTCGTAGTCTTCAACTCGGCGACATTCCTGCCGCAGACATTGCGCTATCTGTCGAAGTGGGTGAACGAAGACCTGCTGACGCATCACGGTTATGTAGTGATGGGGCAGATGTTCATGAACGATATGTCGCAATCGCCGGGCGGCAATCCCTGGTATTTTTATTATCTGTTCATGCTGGTCAAGCTGCCGCTGCCGATTCTAGTGGCGTTTTTAGTCGGGCTGGTCGAGATATTTCGGCGGCGAGGCTCTTACCCTAAATCACGCGGTTATATTTTCCTGCGCTTGATGCTCGTCTTCTGGCTCCTTCCGACGGCCTTGATGGGAGCAAAGTTCTTGCGCTATACGCTGTCATTGATGCCATTGCTTTATATGACAGCGGCGATTGGAATGATCGTAATGTGGCGGGCGCTAAGGTCTGCGATCAGACAGCGCACCTTGTTGAAGAAACAACCGGCGCGGTTACTTGCAGCCGCCGCAGTCGCCGCAGTTTTTCTGATTGCGCCTGCCTTAACGATGATTCGAGCGCTGCCTCATCCGAGCCTCTACGTGAACGCTTTGGGAAGAGGTCGCCTCGGGTACTATTTCCCGCACGATGAGTTCTACGATCTGGGCGCGAGGGAGAGCATCAAGTACATAGCCGATACCGCGCCTCCGGGCGCGCGAATGGCGAGCGAGATTCCCGGCGTGGTCGAATATTATCTTCAGATATACAATCGGCCCGACATTCAATCGGAGATAATGTCGCAGCCGAGTTTCACCTTGAGCGAAGGCCGCCCCGACTTTGTGTTGCTTCAGCCGGGTCGCCTCTATTTTGAAAATGTAGAGAACTACAAGTTTATAGAGAACCATTTTCCGGTCGTGCAATCGAGCACGTACGATGGCGCGACTGCCTCTCGGGTCTATTCAGTCGGAGATCGCATGCCGTTGCTCGAAGGCCCGTAAGTTTGAAGTTTTCGCATGAGAAAGCTGATCGTCAACGCAGATGATTTCGGGTTCACGCGCGGAGTCAACCTCGGGATAATACGCGCTTTCGAGGAAGGCATACTGACGAGCGCGACCATCATGGCCAACGGCGATGCCTTCGAGGATGCAATAAAG
>DATEKX010000429.1:0-9895 GCA_035277165.1 Blastocatellia bacterium
AATCGAGCATTGAAAAAGCTGTCGCCTTGCTTGCCGAAGCAACCAGTCCCGTAATCATCGCGGGCGACGGCTCAGCGCGATCAGGCGCGCTCGATGCAGTTGCGAAACTCGCTGAAACGATAGGCGCGCGAGTTCACGCCGAGCCGTTGAATTCGCTGCTGGTCTTTCCGACCAATCACGCGCTTTACGCAGGGCCGTTGTTTCCGAACGCGAAACAGACTGTGGCGCTGCTTGACGGCGCGGACGTGATTTTAACGATAGGTGTGAACAACCTCGCGCCGCTCGTCTACACCGGCCAGCGGATGATTCCCGTGGGCGCGCGATTGATTCAGATAAGCGCAGACGAACGAGAGATTGGGAAGAATTATCCGGCGGAGGTGGCGATACTCGGCGACCCGCGCGCTTGCATAGAAGAGTTGGTCGAAGCATTCGCTGGCGAGAAAACCGAAGGCTTTGCGCGCCGCAGAGAGTTGATCGAATCTCATATCAGCCAGATGCGCGCAAAGTTTGTCGAGCACGCCTGCGCCACACCTGAAGATGGCCCGATGTCACCCGGCTTTGTCGCGCGCGAGATGCGCCGTCGGGCAGGGACGGACGCAGTGCTCGTTGACGAATCTGTTACTTCAACAGCATTTGTTCGCACGCTGTTTGAACTCGACAAGCCGAACTCTTATTTTTATGCAAAAGGCGGGTCGCTTGGACTGGGACTTCCGGCGGCGGTCGGCGTAAAGCTTGCGATGCCCGACCGGCAAGTGATCTGTGCCGTTGGCGACGGCTCGGCGCTCTATTCGATTCAAGCGTTGTGGACTGCCGCGCGTTACAAACTGGCGGTCGTGTTCGTAGTGTTCAACAACGCGAGCTACATGATTTTGAAAGGCGGTCTTGTTGCGATGCAGGGAGCGTCGGTCGAGCGCGACAAGTTTGTCGGCATGGACATCACGGAGCCGGAAGTGGATTTCATCCGGCTTGCCGAGTCAATGGGCGTTGCGGCTCGGCGCGTCGCGCAGCAGTCAGAGCTTGAAGCGGCGCTCGATTGGGCGCTAGGGATGAGTGGCCCGACATTGCTTGACGTGGCGATACTGCGCGACATTCGCAGCGTGCTGCGGTAGCAGCAATTACTATTGCTCGTCATTCGCGCGGCGCAAATCTTTTTTGTGCTTCTCGCGTTTGCGTTTGTCGTCAAACTTTTTGGTAGGCAGAATCGGAGCGCGCTCGCGAGGCCGCAGCTTCTCTTTTTCAATCGTCATCTTGTCGGTTTTCTTCGCCACACAGACATTGTAACAAAACACTGGCCGCTGACCACTGACAACTAGCCACTGATTCAGGTATGCTTTCAGCCGGTACCCCGGATTCTTGAGTAAAGAGGAAAGCATTAGATGAGCAAAATTAATCGATCTCGAACTGTTTGCGCGGCCTTGTTGACGATGCTGTTGGCTATCGTTTCGCTTGCGCCTGCTTTGCTGCGGCCCGTTGCGGCAGCCGGTGATGACAAAGTTGCCAATCAACCAAAGGTTGATTACCGCGCGCGAAGACAACGCCTGATGGAACAACTCAAAGACGGCGTGATCGTTTTGATAGGCGCACGCGAAGAAGATTTGGGCGAAGTCGGTCGCTTCCGCCAGAAAAACGACTTTATGTATTTGACCGGAGTGCAAACGCCTGCCGCTTATATGATGCTCGTCCCTGCCGGGGTGGTTCCAGATAAGCCCGCTAAAGAGACAGTCTTCATTCCAGCGCGCAATCTTATGCATGAAAAATGGACTGGCCCGCAAGTAGGGCCGGGCGCGGAATCAGAAGCCATGTTCGGCATTCAGGAAGTCGCCGACTCGGCTACGTTCAAAACCAGACTGACCGAGTTGTTGATGTCTCCTGCGTTCAAGCCCGATAGCTCAAGCAGCAAGCCCGCCGCCAAGCTCTATACGCTCATCCCCAGAGGCGCGACCGCCCAGATTGAACGCGAAACGCACTTTATCGCAATGGTCAAACAAGCAGCCCCGCACGTGCAGGTGGTTGACGTTTCGCCGGTCATAGCCGAGTTGCGCAAGATAAAATCGCCCGCTGAAATCGAAATGCTTCAACGCGCTATAGACATCACAGGCGAAGCGCAACGCGAAGCTATGCGAGCCATCAAACCCGGCGCGTTTGAGTACGAAGCTCAAGCCGCGCTCGAAGCCGCTTTCACTCGCAACGGGGCAGAGCGCGCAGGATTCCCGTCAATCGTCGGCTCAGGCATCTACTCTACTGTCCTTCATTACAACGAGAATCATAAAAAGATTGAAGCAGGCGATACGGTCGTCGTTGACATAGGCGCTGAATACAGTTACTACACTGCCGATATCACGCGCACTTATCCGGCATCAGGCAAGTTCACGCCCCGCCAGCGCGAGATTTATCAATTGGTGCTCGCCGCGCAACGCGCCGCCGAAAAAGCTTACAAGCCGGGCGCGACTCTTGCGCAATTGAATCAGGTAGCGACTGAGACTATCAAGGCAAGCCCGCTCAGAGACAAACAGGGCAACACGCTCGACCGCTATTTCATACATGGACTGGGCCACTGGCTCGGAATGGATGTGCACGACGTAGGCAATTATTCCGGTCTGCCGATAGGTTCGGTCTTCACAATCGAGCCCGGCATCTACATCCCCGAAGAAAAGCTCGGCGTGAGAATAGAAGACGATTACCTCGTGACTGAAAAAGGACTCGTCAAGCTGAGCGGCAAAATACCGTCCGAGCCTGACGAGATAGAACGATTGATGTCAGCGCGCCCCTGACGGAAAGAAACGATTAATGATGAGCGATGAACGAAAGCAATGCTGCTCTTAGTTCATCATTCATCATTCATCATTCATCGTTCATCGTTTCTTCTTGTCGTAGCGATGAATGTTGATATAAGATTCGCGGCGCAACTTAGCCGGAAGTCCTGATTCGGAAATTACGGCTGTCGAGTACTAAAACGAGCACGGAATTGGGTGTATCATTGCCACTAACCTTGGGTTTATGTAAGACAGCCGGATCAATTCTCGTTCGCAGCAAGTAAGGTATCAATATGTCGCGGGAACATAAGAGCCGACGCGAAGTAGTCAATGCACTGAAATCCATACCTTCCATGTCCGACCTGCTCTCCATGCACGAAGGGCATTTCGAATACGAACTCGATCTGGAAGTAATAGTTTATGGGCGCAACTATAACGGAAAAAAAGTCGGCCCGTACGTTCGACTGCTGACGTTCGAGCCGAGCGAGACAATTATCACCGAAGGCGAGTGGGGAGGTAATACCTTTTACGTCGCAGTTGACGGTCGGCTCGATGTATTCGTTAATGCAAACGGCGGCAGCGGCGTGAAGGTGGCAGAACTGCCAGCGGGCACTCAATTTGGCGAGATGTCCGTGCTTGCAGGCGTGCCGCGCAACGCCACTGTTAAGTCTCCGCCCGACCGCGCAGTGAAAGTGCTCGAAGTCCAGCGACCGGCGCTTCGCCTCCTGCGCAAGATACCCAATTTCGGCGAAACTCTCGACAAGACTTATCGCTCTCACGGCAAGACATCGCTGATCGGAGAGCTTAAATCCAAGGCAGGCTTGAACGACGAGATGGGTTTGCAGCTTTCCACTATCTCTCAATTCAGAGTTTTGTCCAAAGGCCACGTGCTCTTCAGCGAAAGAGGGCGAGTTGATCGTTTATACATAGTTCAATCGGGATGGATGAGCCGCAGCAGTCTCGCAAGCGTCGTGGGACAGGCGCAGGTGCCGGAAGATTTTCTGGGCGACGGCTTCTGCTTCGGCCTCGAAGGAGTGATGAGGGACGCGGTCTGGCCTTACACGGCAACGCTGATGGGTCGCACAGAGGTTTTGGAAATCTCTGTAAACAAGCTGCGCCAGAACGTTGCGCTCAGAGAAGCGGTAACGCGAGGGCTGGCCGCGTTCGCGCCGCCCGCAACGATTGGAGAGAAAGTTAACTTCCAGCCTGTCGTTCGCGAAAAGATACTCTCTGCGCAGCAACGATTGATAAACACTGGCCTCGTAGACGCAAACAACCTGCTCGTGATGGATATGGAGTTGTGCGTTCGCTGCGGCAACTGCTCGCTTGCGTGTCACAAGATTCACGGGCAATCGCGCCTGACCAGACATGGAATCCATGTCACACGGCTCACTAAACCTAAAAAGAGCGCCGACCAGAGCATTCTTTCTCCAGCCGTGTGCATGCATTGCAAAGACCCTGAATGTTTGACCGGATGCCCGACGGGCGCAATCGGGCGGTTTGGCGGCGGACAGATAGACATCAATCCTCAGACCTGCATAGGCTGCGGCGATTGCGCATCGCAATGCCCTTATGACGCTATCTCGATGGTGTCGCGCAAAAAAGAAGCGCCCAAACCGAACGGCAACTTTGCCAGCAAACTGCGCGACCTGTTCAGGCTCACACCTGACCCTCTTCCTCAGCCGGTTGAACAGACAGACGAATTGATGGCGGTCAAGTGCAACCTTTGCGCGGGCACTGGTATGAATCCCGAAGGCAGCAAACGTGTGGCTTATGGCTGCGAAGAGAGTTGCCCGACGGGCGCGCTTGCGCGCATAAACCCGCGAGAATATTTCACCGAGGTAGGCGAGATCGAAGGGCTTGTCTTTCGCGACCAATCTCATGCAATCGGGCGCAACATACACCGCTCCGACCCGCCGCGTCGTCTGATTCATATCGCGGGCGTGCTGATGACGTTGCTTCTGACGGCAGCGGGCGCATACGGTATCGCGCATTATGGATTGGGCGCGCGACTGGCAGGCTTCTTGAACATGCGCTGGATCACGGGGCTTGTGGGACTGGCAGGCATCGCGCTGGTGATGACCTATCCCGTAAGGCGGCAGATATTCAGAAAGCGCGCAGGAGCTTTGCGCTACTGGATGCTTGCGCATTCTTATATCGGCGTCATCGCAGGGGTAATGATTCTCTTGCACGGAGGCACGGATTCGGGCGGAGCGTTCACGAGCATACTGATGATCTCTTTCGATCTGGTTATTCTTACAGGGTTGTTCGGAATTTTGTGTTATCTGACAGTGCCGCGCGTGATGACCAGAATAGAAGGCGAGCCTCTGTTGATAGAGGATTTGCTGAAGCGGCGCGAAGAATTGCAGAACGAAATTGCGGAGGCGGCAAACTCTCCGTCAGAGCCTCTGCGCAATCTGGTGAAGAACAAAGTCGTGCCGCACTTCCTTTCGTTCGGCAATCTGCTAAAGCAATTTCTCAAGCGTGCGAGCCTCGACGATATGATCGAATCGGCAAAGCTCGAATTTCACCAGCAAGCGGCGGGGCTGCCGGGAGAATCAGACAGGCAGAAGTTTATGCGCGCGGTCGAAGCAGCGGCGACGTTGCGCCGTGTGGACGCGCTCATTTTTCTGCATCGCCTGTTGAAGGCATGGCTAGTTCCGCACGTAATCTTTACTTCCCTGATGCTGGCATTGATGGTTGTGCACATCATACAGGTTATTTATTTTGCGTAAATGAAAAAGCATGTAGGGGCAGGGCTTGTCCCTGCCCGGATCGCCGATAGGCGATGACAGGCATTATGCTCAGACAAGCCGATAGCGAAAAAACATATACACGACGCGACAGTATCCGTTTGCAAGATTTCGACTATGCTGCTCGACGTGTGTACTTTGTAACAATCGTTGTTGCGCAGAGGCGAAAGATATTTCTTGATAAGCGCGTTTCCCAGGCTACTCTCGATTGTTTATTCAATCTGCGGCAGACGATGTTGTTCAATCTTTATTGTTACTGCTTAATGCCTGACCACTTTCATGCCCTGATAGGAGCAGGAGAATCAAATAAATCGCTCAGTGAAATTTGTGGGTCATTTAAAAGCACATCAACGCGCGCATATTGGCAGTGGTATGAAGGTAAACTTTGGCAGCGACAATTCTTCGATCACATAATTCGTAACGAGCAAGATTTCTTTGAAACTTTGGAATACATAAAGATGAATCCTGTGCGAAAAGAATTGGTAAAAAGATCGGAGGATTGGCCTTACACAGGCAGCCTTGATGAATGGCAATAACTCATCGCGCTAACGCGCGATCCGGGCAGGGACAAGCCCTGCCCCTACATTCTAAGATTCAGGCAGAATATGGCCGGGACAAACAGATTCTTCATTAAGCGAAATGATATTGAGGTTGATGACGCCGTCGTCGAAAGCGAAGGCTTGACCATAGGGCGGCTCATCACCAACGATCTGGTACTCAATCACCGGACTGTCTCTCGCACTCACGCGGGCATAAAAGAGATCAACGGCGAATACTGGATATTCAATCTATCCGGCTCCAACGGCACGCTCTTAAACGGCGAGCTTGTAGACAAGACTCCACTTGCCGACAACGATGCCCTTCAAATTGGCCGGTACATTCTTCTGGTCAATTACGAGCAGGACGGTCTCTCGATAGCAGTCGAGATGGAGATGGATGCGCATGGGCTGGAAGGCCGGACGGGCGTTATGCAAACCGTCACCCCTTCAGCCGATGAATCAAGCGCGGCCACGCAGCAGTTTGAAAAGATTCCGCTGAATCTTAAAAAACTCCTTCGCGGCACATCGAAAAAAAATCAAGGGACGGGAATGCTCACGGGCACCCTGTCTGCGCAGGATGAAGAAGCGCTCAAAGTGTTTTGGGAGAAGCGCAAGCGCGAGGCAGGCAAGATAGCCGAAAAGACTCCTCTGCGCCCAAAGGGGGATCGCAGAGTCGGCAAGATTCAATTCAACTGGCGGCCTACGCGCGACCTGAGAAAACTCTGGCGCAAATCTTATTTCATATGGGGCGCGCTCATAGTCGGCGTGCTCTCGATTGCGGCGCTTTTCGTCTACAATCAGGTCTACTCGCCCGGCGCGATTTCCGCTCCACACATGTTGAGTGAAGCGGGCACGCGAGACGTTTCTTTGCGCGCCAACAGCGGCTCGTGCTCAGAATGCCATAGCCCTACGACCAGCATTCAATCCAAGTGCATTGATTGCCATAAGACTCACACGTTCGAGCCTTCGATTTCCAAAGCGCACACAGAGGCAGGGCTTGAATGCGTAAGCTGTCACGGCGAGCATATGGGCACGGACTTTCGACCTGGGCTTGTCGGCTCTGCGATGTGCGTCAGTTGTCATAACGACGCTTCCAAATTCAAAGGGCGCGTGCTTGGCATCCCGCACGGCGGCACAGTCGGCTATCCCGCAAAAGACGGGAATTGGAGTTGGGCGGGGCTTTCGGAAACGGCCTGGAAAAATAAAGAACTCGCCGACACCGCTTCAAAATACACTCCCATCGAGCAGTTTCACATTTTGCACGTATCGGGCAGAGAGGGAGGCCGAACCAATTGCACTGACTGCCACGCGGCGGGGCTTCACACGGAAGAAGGGTTGCACAAATCCCCGCGCGCCACTTGCGCTGCCTGTCACAGCATTTCGTTCGAGGCGGGAAAGACGCTTGCAGGGCCGAACTGCACCTCCTGTCATGCGCAGCACGGCGAAGATAAAGATATGATCGCCTCGCTTCGCAAAGCCACTATAGAAGGAGGCCCACAGTCCGATCAGTCGCGGGCTGAAAACATCCCGTGGATCGGAGGCGGCGGAGCGCAGGTCATAAGACACGACGATACGGGCGCGCGCTGGAGCTTTGAAACAGGCACGCGTGTTGGCGCGTTGCCGTGGTATGGATGGGCCGGGCTGGTCGCGGCTTTGCCAGTGTTAGGGCTTGCCCTCATGGTCGGCAACAGCGTGCGCCGTAAATACTTTCTGAAGAACGCTCCCCCGCAGGCGACGCCTGAAAAAGCCGGGACGAAATTCCTCGATCTTGCAAAGCTTCAGGCAGAAGGCCCCGCTTATCCTCACCCGGTAGTTGATCCGTTGTTGTGCATAGGATGTCACGCTTGCGTAGAGGCTTGCCCTCACGATGTGCTCGCGATTGTCAACGGAGTGTCTACGCCTGTGGCGTTGGATCAGTGCATGGAAGATACGGGCTGCACGGTCGAATGCCCGACAAGCCCGAAGGCTTGCATCGTCATCAACACGAATAAAAAGATACCGCCTCGCAAAGTGCCGAACCGCAATCAACGATTGATGACAAACGTGCCGGGCATTTATATGGTCGGAGATGTTTCGGGCGTTCCCCTGATCAAGAACGCGCTCAACGAAGGCGCGCAGGTCATCGATTACATAGTCGAAGACCTGCAGAAACAAGGCAAAAACGCGAAGGCTGAATACGATGTTGCGATCATCGGCATTGGCCCGGCTGGAATATCTGCCACATCTTTGGCCAAGCAACGAGGATTGAGCTACGTCGCAATCGAGCAGGACAAAGTTGTCAGCACGATTCAAAACTATCCTGCGGGCAAATACGTCTTCTTCAAACCCGACACGGTTGAAGCGAAAGGCGGAGTCCCGCTTGAAGGCGTAGGCAACCAGAGAGAGGTCATTCTCGAATCGTGGATGAAGACGATGATGCAGCACGGACTTCAAATCAACGAAGATGAAAGCTGCAAAGACATCAAGCAGGAAGACGGCTTGTTTACGGTCATCACGGAGCAGGGCAAGCTCAAAGAAAAAGCTACGTACAAAGTGCGCGCGGTCATACTGGCAATCGGCAATCGCGGCACGCCGATGAAACTGCGCGTTCCCGGCGAGGAACTGAAATTCAAAGTGATGAACCCTCAGCCGATTGTCGCAAAACACTGCCCGAAGTGTGGGCAATCACGCAAAGGAAGTCAGCTTTTCTGCGTGAAGTGCGGGTCGCAACTGCCCGTCCGCACTCCTGAGCCTTACGACGACACCAAAGTCAAATACAAGCTTTCAGACCCGGACGATTACGTAAACAAAAAGTGCATAATCGTGGGCGCGGGCAATTCGTCTATCGAATCTGCGGTTGATCTGACGGGTTTCAAACGCGACGGCGACGAAATTAAATTCACGCGCAACAACGAAGTTACGCTCGTCGTGCGCAGCGATTTCAAAGGGGACTTAAAGCTCGGCAACAAGATGAACGTCTACGATTGCATGGACGCGGGCAAGATCAAAGTCTTCTTCCGAACAGAGATCAAAGAGATCACTGAAACCGAAGTCGTGCTGATGGATGTGCGGACGAAAGAAGAGAAGGCTCGTCTGGCAAACGATTATGTGTTCGCTCTTATTGGCGGCGAGAAGCCTACGAAATTCCTCGAAGGCATAGGAATCAAGATAGGCTGACGGTTGAAACTTTTTCATGAATTCATTCTTGTGAATTTCGTCTTGAATAAAGTAGGAGAGAAATGCGACTCGGTGACGATCAGGTAGTTGAGCTTGATGCTTCGCGCAGGCGACTGAAGAGATGCGTGATGCTTGTTTTTGCGCTGATGTTTGCTGCCCTCTTTTCTTTGTCGATGTTTGGCGGAAAAGGAGAAGCGCAATCAAGAAAAAGCCGGAGCGCGCCCGCCGCGACGCCTGCGCCCGTGGCTGCCTCAAGCAAGTTCAATCACACGTCGTCGAAACACAGCGAGATCAAATGCGACCAGTGCCACACGCGACGAGCCGACGCGCTCAAACCCGTGATGCCCGGACATCGCGCTTGCATCGCGTGTCACATCAAAGAATTTACTTCGACCAGTTTCGGCGTCTGCGCAAACTGCCACGAAGGAATAACAGCGGTGCAGCCTAAAGTGCTGGCATTTCCAGAAAGACAGAGCTTCGGGACAGAGTTTTCGCACAAGACGCACGTGACCTATCAAAGCGGCGAACGGCGAGCCGAGTGCTCGGACTGTCACACTGTACAGGGCCAGCGCGCCTCCTTCCCCGGCCATCGCGAATGTTATGTTTGCCATAAAGCACCTGAGCAGGTGAAAGCGGGCGAGCGTGTGGGCGGGGCAAGCTGCGGCGAATGCCATACGACTACGGGCGACAAGAC
>DATEKX010000430.1:0-2642 GCA_035277165.1 Blastocatellia bacterium
TGCAAGTCTCTTAACTATAGCGCCCAATCTGGCGAGTCTCACGGGCTTTGCCAGGTGGATGAGCACGTCAGGTCTGGCCCCTTCCGAATCGCCTTTGATCAGCCTCACCACCCTTTAATGATGTGAAGATATAATTACTCGCTGCCGAGCTTATCGGTCGGACGGGTCATCTCGCTATCGTCGTCCAGACGGTTAGTCGGAGGGATTGTCTCTTCTTCATCATCGAGCAGGTGAAGGTCTACTTCGTATGGAAGGCTTGGATCGCGTGGGATCGTTTCGGCTCCCCATCGCTCTTGTGAATAATCGGATGAAGTCAGCGGAATTGTTCCTCTTTCGCCGGATTGAAGTTTTCCGCCTGTGACCTGCGCGACCAGCACTGTGATGTTATCTTCGCCGCCGCGCTTGTTGGCTAAGTCAATCAGAGACTCGCAAGCTTCTTTCAAAGAATGCGATTTATCAATAAGCCGCATGATCTCGTCGGGCCGCACCTTGTTTGATAATCCGTCGCTGCACAGCGCGATGATATCCAGGTCGCGCAACACTACGCGATCAACTACGACATTCACATTGGGCGATGCGCCCAGCGCCTGAAGTATGACGTTTTTATATGTATGCTTCTCGGCTTCTTCTTCCGTGATGTGACCGGCCTCAACCAATTGCCCCACGAGCGACTGATCGCGCGTGACCTGTTGCACCTGCCCCTGTCGAATCAGGTAGGCGCGGCTGTCGCCGACCTGCCCAAAGAAAGCCGTCGTTTGATACAAGCCGACTGCCGTGAAAGTCGCGCCCATGCCTGCGCATTCGGCTCGCTTCAAGCTCATCTGGTAGATGTAGAGATTCGCAAGCTCGATTGATAATCGCAGTCGTTCGTGGAATGGAATCTTTGCATAGGTAGGGCTGGCCTGTAGCTCAAGCATTCGATCACGGACGCATTGGACTGAGTGATGGCTTGCGACCTCGCCCGCAAGCGCGCCGCCCATGCCGTCGGTCACCGCTATGAGCGAGCCGTAATAACTCTGCGTGAATGTAGTTAGACTGGCCGCCGGATCGCCGTCCGTTTTTTCAGGGGTCCAGGTATCAGCAGTCGAAAGATTCAGTACTAAAAAATTATCTTCGTTGCCGGGCCGCACCATGCCAACGTCTGTTTTTGCGTAAACCGCTATGTTGTATGCAATATCTTCCGACATATATCGAGCGACGGTCTAGCGTGATGGGACGCTTGAAAGACCTAGCCTTCCATTAAATCTTCCGTAATTCAAATCCTAAAGTTGGCCGTGATTATGATAGATTTTTTTACGAATCGCAACAGCCATACAGTTGCCAGTTATCAGCTTTATCAAAAAAATCCGCAACTGGCAACCGGCAACTATTCCATCTTGCCGAGCGCTTGATCGAGATCGCTGATTATGTCTTCCACGTCTTCGATGCCGACCGATATTCTCACGAGTCCATCCGTTATGCCAAGTCTGAGCCGCTCGACTTCGGGCACAGAAGCGTGAGTCATCGTCGCCGGATGAGAAATCAGCGTCTCGACCCCGCCGAGCGATTCGCCGAGCGTGCACACCTTTACGCCTTCAAGCACGCGGCTGGCGTTTTCGAGCGAACCTGTCTCGAACGAGATCATGCCGCCGAATCCCGACATCTGCCTGCGCGCAAGCTCGTGCTGCGGGTGCGACTTCAAGCCCGGATAATAGACCTTCTGCACCTTCGGATGTTCCGAAAGAAACTGCGCCACTATCCGACCGTTCTCGTCGTGCTGCCTCATCCTGACCGCGAGCGTCTTTGTGCCGCGCATGACGAGCCACGAATCCATCGGCGAGATGATTGCCCCGGCTGCGTTTTGAATGAAACCGATCTGGCGTATATCTTCTTCGTCGTTGAGAATCACAGCGCCGCCAATGCTGTCTGAGTGGCCGTTGAGATATTTCGTCGTCGAGTGAACGACTATATCAGCCCCGAGTTCAAGAGGCCGCTGAAAGTAGGGACTCATGAAGGTATTATCAACTACGAGTCGAATGCCACGGCGGCGAGTGATCTCGGAAACGGCTTGAATGTCTACAAGCGACATGACGGGATTCGTAGGCGTTTCGATAAATACCATGCGGGTTTCGGCTCGCGCTGCGTCTTCGACCGCCTGCGGCTCGCGCGCATCAACATAGCTGAACTCCAGTCCGTATTTTCTGAGCACTTTATCAAACAGGCGAAACGTGCCGCCGTAAGTGTTATCGCTGACTATTACGTGATCGCCCGCCTGCAACAGAGTCATCACAGCATTGGTTGCGGCCATCCCTGACGCGAACGCGAAACAGGTTCGCCCGTTTTCGAGCGCCGCCAGATTTTGTTCGAGCGCGAGCCGGGTCGGGTTCTGAGTGCGAGCATATTCAAAGCCCTTGTGCTTGCCGATTCCTTGCTGCGCGTATGTGGATGTCTGGTAAATGGGCACGCTGACTGCGCCCGTCGTCGGGTCAGGTTCCTGGCCTGCGTGTATGGCCTTAGTTGAAAACTTCATCGAAAAATCTCCCTTTGCGGCATCCTTCGCTGTTAATCTAGCATCTTGATACGGCAATTGTCATTGGCCATTAATCAAATGGCCAATGACAATTGAAACATAACAAGTCAGCCCCGTAGGGGCGACCTGTCTA
>DATEKX010000431.1:0-4694 GCA_035277165.1 Blastocatellia bacterium
TAACGCCAAGCTCGTTGGTTCTTCCAGATGCCCACAGCGGCGTGCCTTGCGCGTCGAGCACCTGAAACTCTATGAACGCGCGCCGGAATCCTACGCCGCTTGGCAGCTTATGACCGGCTTTGTTCTTCACTCTCACGCGAGCGTCAAGCCCTGTGCTTGTCTTGCTGACCGATACAAGCTCTATATCAGCCGACTCTTTCGTTGCCTGATCGAGGCTCGCCTGTTCCGAAAGCTGCATGCCCGGCACGGGGTTGCCGAAAACTGCCATCGGGTCTGTGTACCGAAGGCCGATGGAATCGTAGTACTGGCGAAACATTCGCATCCCGAAAAGATTGATCCCCACAAGCGTATGACGCGAGTAACGATTGTTCGGGTCTTTTTCATCGTTAGGCGTATTTGAGCCGCGAATCTTCATAGTGATTTCGCTGTCGGGCGCGCGATTGTCCGTATACGGGAACGTGTCGTCCTCGATGCTGGCGATCTTGAACTTCAGCGGGTCGCCTTTGTAATCGCCGGGCATATGGCATTGCTGGCATGTTTTGGCCGTAGCGGGCACAGGCTTGGTCTCATCCGAAAAGATGCTGTTGCGCCATTCAAAGTACGTGCTCTGTTCGTGCGCTTTTCGCTTTGGCTTGTTTATCGGATCGGGCTCACTAGCTCCGCCGTCGCTCAACACAGGGGTCTCGACTATGTGACACGAGCCGCAAAGCGCGGATGTTTTGATCTGGTCCGATTTAGTTTTCTTTGGCTCCAATCCGAGAGCGTTCTTCATCGGCACTGTCACTACATCTTCATAAGGGCCGAAGATTTCGTCATTACCTCCGAGCTTGAATTGGCCCGTGTAGGTTTCGGGCGTGCCCAATCCTTCGGCAGAAATTCGATGACAGACCATGCAGGATATTCCGTCGCGTGCGAGCGCGCCGTAAGGAGCCTGCTTGCTCGGCGGAATTGCAGTGACCATCTCGTGGACGAACGGCTCTTTGTTATTGGTGTCGTGTTCGAACTGGCGCTGGCCCATAACGCCGTGGCAACTGAAGCACTTGTTGTCTATCTGCGCGGCAAGCTCAGGGAAGAGCTTTCGTTCGCTTTCCACTTGAGCAAAAAATATCGGGTCGCGCCCCGCAAGCCCCATCATTGACGCGCGCCATTCGCCGTATGGCGAAAGGTTGAGATAGTTTTGCGTGCCCGAAGGAACATAGATCATGTTGGGCTGGGCGGCATTATTCGTAGTCGCATCGTGACACCCAATGCACTGGTCAGAAGTGACAAACATCTTTTGCCCGTTGGGGCGCGGCCCCTGCGGAACCAGATCGTAGCTCTCTGACGGCAGCGCGTAAGGCTGAGGCACACTGCCTTCCTTTATCGAGTTATAGAGCGCCATAAAAGCCTTGCTCGGCGGCGGCTGAGGAAGACTTGTCGAAGCTGACTTCATACTAGCAGCGTGCTTGACTCGCGTGTGAATGTCCTCCGCCAAATCATCTACCGGTCTGGGAACCATCGAAGGAACAACTGACAGGTAAGTCATCGGGTTAGCCACAACGTTGTTGACTGTTGAATAAGTCAATTCAGGATTATCAGCCGACGCATGGCAATTGACGCAGTATTGGCCGAAGCCCGCATACGGATAAGTAAAAGGAAACTGGTAAGGATTGCCAAGCCCCGCGCCGCTGCTCCAGTACCACCCATCCCATGAGCCTTTGCTGTCTCTGACCATAATGGACCAGCCTTGCAGCTTGTAATCTTTCGAGGGCTGCTTCTGCAAAGGCAGAGGGTACTGCTCCTTGACGATCATTGCCCCATCAGGTATTTCGCCCTTTCTGCCATGTATCATCCAGTTCCACATCTGAGGCGAATAGAAAATCTTAACCGCAGGGTGAGTGCCATAGCTGTTGCCGTCAATGTACGGCCCCGTGGCTCGAATCTCGCGGTCTTGCATCCAACTCGTATACCCGCCGCTGTTGACAAAGGCGTCAAGTTTCTTCTCAAAGCATTCCACTCCGATCACGCTCGGCAAGCAATCGGCAGTCGGAGGGAATGTGCATTTGATGTCGTCGCAACTTTTCTGCGCGGCGCTTTGATCGCTTGATGTGTCTGCCAGCCCGCGCTTGCCCTGACCCACTATCAGGCATATGAGCGCGATAAACCCAACTACGATTAAAAGCCGCAGCCTGTGCACAGATTTCATGATTTCTCCTTGCAATTTGTTTGACGGGGCTTGATGACGACGGCCTGTAAAGCTATGCCGCGCGCTTTCGATGTAGCTTACTTAATACTGGGATTCCTGCCACACAACCTAGGAATGCCGATATAGTATCATAGGATACATAAACCTGAAGAGAAAAAACGCGGAACCTAAGATTGACAGAACACCTTTCGATTATCGCGCAAGATTGCGCCGCGCCGCGCGTGATGGTTATACTTGCATCCCAACTCAGGAGGGGAGAATATGCGCCGTCAAACACAAAAAAAAATCTTTAGCGCAGTTGCGACTATCATAGTATCTCTCAACTGTATTACTCCCGTCGTTTTCTCTCAGGCGAACGGAAAGTCACATTCGCTTCGCGGCTATTCGGAGGCGAACGCGAAAACAGAAATTGAATGGGAAACGAAAATGCGCGCTGTGCCGAAGCCTGAACTTCTGCGCGAGTACATGAAGCATCTTTCAGCAGAGCCTCATCACCTTGGCTCTGAATACGACAAACAAAATGCCGAATTCATTCGCGACAAGTTTAAGTCATGGGGGCTGGACGCCAGGATCGAAGAGTTCGATGTTCTGTTTCCCACGCCGAAAGAGCGCGTGCTTGAAATGATCGGGCCTGCCAGATACAAGGCTCAACTGAAAGAGCCTGTCGTTGCCGAAGACGAAGATTCCAACGACGAAAACCAGCTACCGACTTTCAACGCTTATTCAGGCGATGGCGATGTGACGGGCCAACTTGTGTACGTCAACTACGGCGTGCCTGCCGACTACGACGAGCTGCAGAAGATGGGCGTTGACGTGAAAGGCAAAATAGTCATCGCGCGCTATGGCGGAAGCTGGCGCGGCATCAAGCCCAAAGTCGCTTACGAACACGGCGCGATTGGCTGCCTCATTTACTCTGACCCTAAAGACGACGGCTACTATCAAGGCGATGTTTATCCCGTCGGCCCTTATCGCCCAGAGCAAGGTGTTCAGCGCGGTTCT
Source organism: Blastocatellia bacterium (assembly GCA_035277165.1). Taxonomy (GTDB): domain Bacteria; phylum Acidobacteriota; class Blastocatellia; order UBA7656; family UBA7656; genus DATEKX01. The sequence goes on from DATEKX010000431.1 coordinate 3,185, forward strand.
GTGATGGACATGCCCATTCATCCCGGCGACCCGCTGACGCCGGGCATCGGCGCGGTCAAAAGCGCGCGGCGATTGGCGCGCGAAGAAGCCGAAGTGATATTGAAAATTCCCGTGCTGCCGATCTCTTATGGTGACGCGCTGCCTATGCTTCGAGAACTGAGCGGAGCGGTCGTTCCCGAGTCGTGGCGCGGCGCGCTTCCCATCACTTATCACGCGGGGCCTGGTCCGGCGCGAGTTCATTTGAAACTCGCTTTCGACTGGTCGCTTAAAACTATCTACAACGTGATTGCGCGGATTGAAGGCAGCCAATACCCGAATGAATGGATCATCGCGGGCAATCATCACGACGCATGGGTGAACGGCGCTGAAGACCCTACGAGCGGCATGGTGACTGTGATGGAAGAAGCTCGCGCGTTTGGCGAGTTGTTGAAACAGGGCTGGCGACCTAAGCGCACCATTATACTGTGCGCGTGGGACGGAGAAGAGCAGGGGCTTCTCGGTTCGACTGAATGGGTTGAAACTCATGCGGAAGAGTTGAAGCAAAAAGCTGTCGTGTATCTGAATTCAGACAGCACAGGCAAAGGCCAGCTTGGCGTAGGCGGTTCGCATACGCTGGAACGATATATCAACGAAGTCGCGCGCGACATCGAACATCCCAAAGGCAAAATGTCTGTCTGGCAGGACATGAAAACTCGGAGCATGACGCGGGCGAGAACTGATGAAGACAAGAAAGAGTTGAACGAGCGCACAGACCTTCGCATCGGGGCTCTAGGGTCAGGCTCGGACTACACGCCTTTCCTGCAGCATCTCGGCATCTCGGCGCTCAACACGGGATTCGGCGGCGATGGCGGCGGCGGCATTTATCATTCGGTCTACGATACGTTCTACTGGTACACAAAGTTTTCGGACGGAACGTTCGAGTATGGACGCGCGCTGGCGCAAACGAACGGCACGATAATCATGAGGCTTGCCAGCGCCGATGTGCTGCCTTTTGAATTTACAAACTTCGCTGATACTGTGGGCAAGTACGTGGACGAGATTGACAGGCTTGCGAAGCGAAGCAGTCCACCCAAAGAGATCAACCTCGCGCCATTGAGTTCGGCAGTCAAATCGCTTGCTGACAGCGCGCGCCGCTACGAAGAAGCGTTCGGCAAATCCGGCGCAAAGAGTTTTCAAACTGTGAAGCAAGTGCAGGCGCTCAACGAACTGCTCTATAAAGCCGAGAGGAAGCTTACAAGCGAGCAAGGGCTCCCGCGACGCACTTGGTTCAAGCACCAGATTTACGCGCCGGGTTTTTACACAGGCTATGGCGTGAAGACGATACCCGGCGTGCGCGAAGCCATAGAGCAGAAGCAATGGAACGATGTCGAGCCGCAGATAAAAAGCGCCAGCGCAATCCTGCAATCGTTCACCTCGCAGATTGATGCGGCGACACGAATGCTGGAAGGGAAGTAGGGGCAGGGCTTGTCCCTGCCCGGATTGCCGAAGGCAATGACAGAATTCAATAAAC